>JAUNOG010000005.1 GCA_030531185.1 Ruminococcus sp. | reverse complement strand
GCATTGTGAATTGTGCATTGAAGTTGATATTGCAATTTGCGGTCTTTTGTGGTATAATAATAGCATAAATAAATCTAATTGTAAAGGAGATTTAATTAATGAGCGAGGAAAGAATACCAAAAAGAAGTGAAGTCCCCGAGCAGTTCCGCTGGGCTCTGGAGGACATTTACCCCACCGATAAGGACTGGGAGCAGGATCTCGAAAAGCTTAAAGCTATCCCCGAAAAGCTTGCGGCTTACAAGGGCAGATTAAGCGAGAGCGGAGAAACGCTCCTTGAATTTTTCAGACTTTCGGACGAGATATCAGTGCTCTGCGACAGTCTGGGCAACTATGCCCAGAGACGTTCCGACGAGGATACCGCAAACGCCAAATATCAGGGCTATATGGGACAGCTTATGAACGTGTACGTCCAAATAAATTCGGCGGGCAGCTTTGAAACTCCCGAGATCATCGCTATCCCCGACGAGACGCTTGAACGTTTCTATAAGGAGTGCCCCGACCTTGCTTTGTATAAAAGAGCGATCGGCAAGCTCCGTCTGAAAAAGGAGCATATTTTGTCCGAGGCAGAGGAAAAAATACTTGCGCTTACGGGAGAAATGGGACAGTCCCCCGAGAATATCTATTCAATGTTCTCCGACGCAGACCTGAAATTTGAGGACGCTGTTGACAGCAGGGGAGAAAAGCATCAGGTCACACACGGCAGTTATATCCCGCTGGTGCAAAGCCCCGACAGAGTTCTGAGAAAGTCGGCTTTTCAGTCTATGTACGGCGCGTACGGCAGCTTTAAGAATACCTGCGCCGCAACTCTTAACGGACAGATAAAGGCTGTGCAGTTTTATTCCAAGGCAAGAAAGTATAATTCAAGTCTCGAGGCGGCTTTGGACGGTAATGAAGTACCTGTGGAGGTCTATAAAAATCTTATCGAGGCTGTTCATGAGAATATGCAGCCTATGTACGATTATGTCGCGCTCCGTAAAAAGCTTCTGGGACTGGACGAGCTGCATTTCTACGATCTGTACACTCCCGTTGTGTCCGACTGCGATATGAAGATAACCTTTGAGGAGGCTAAGGAGACCGTTCTCAAGGCTCTTGCTCCTATGGGAGAGGACTACCTTGCTATTCTCAGAGAGGGATTTGAAAACCGCTGGATAGACGTATACGAAAACGAGGGCAAAACCAGCGGAGCGTATTCCGCGGGAGCAAGAGTTCACCCGTACGTGCTCCTAAACCACAAGGATACCCTCAACTGTATGTTTACTCTCGCCCACGAAATGGGACACGCTATCCATTCCTATCTTTCAAATAAAAATCAGCCCGTTGTTTATTCGGACTATGTTATCTTCGTAGCGGAGGTCGCGTCTACCTGCAACGAGGCTCTGCTAATGCAGTATCTGCTGAAAAACACGTCGGACAAAAAGCAGAAAGCGTATCTCATAAATTATTTTCTGGAGCAGTTCAGGACTACGCTTTACAGACAGACTATGTTCGCAGAGTTCGAGCTTAAGATAAACGAAATGTGCGCAAGGGGTGAAAGCCTTACCGCAGAGAACTGCTGTGAGCTTTACGGAGAGCTTAACAAGCTTTATTTCGGCGACGGAATTGTCCTTGACGAAGAGATAAAGCTTGAATGGGCGAGAATACCGCACTTCTACTACGACTACTATGTATATCAGTACGCAACGGGCTATTCCGCCGCTATTGCGTTGTCTCAGAGAATTCTGAACGAGGGTGAGACAGCTGTTGCGGACTATTTTGAATTCCTCAAAGGCGGCTGTTCGGCAGACCCTATCACACTGCTGAAAACTGCGGGAGTGGATATGTCCACCACCAAACCAGTTGCGGACGCGCTGAAAATGTTTGCAGACCTTATTAAGGAAATGGAAGAAATATCCAAGTGACGCATAACAAAAAATAAAGAGGGGGAATTTAACAATGAAAAAAATCGAAGCGGCAATCCTTGCATTAGTTCTCTGCGGAACGTTTTCAGCCTGCGGACAGCTTGAAGAAAATCCTGCGGGCAAAGCAGAGGACTTATCCTCGGAGGTCTCCGTTACCGTAACGTCTCCTCAGGAGGAGCCGGAAGAGAGTTCTATGGAGAACGCTGAGGATACACAGAGCTCCTCAGACGATGCTCTGCATTTAAAGGACGGTATGCGAAAGCTTTTCGGCTACGAAACCGAGGAGGAAAAGTACTATAAGACAATGACGACTACCACGGCCGTCACCACAAGCCGCGAGGAATACGAGGCTATGCTGCGTGAAAGCTACACCTTGACGGTAGACGACAACTATGTCGTGACCCGCACCAAGGGGCAGTATGAGGACGGCAATCTGGGCTGGGTCATAACGAAAGACGGAAAACAGGTTCTGGACAGAAATGCCTCCAACGAATATACCTACAAATACAGCGATAGCTATGGAGACTACACCGTAACGTTGACTGCTTTTGTCGACGGAGAGTACAGACCTGTAAGCAATACCGTAAGCTTTACCATAAACAGTAAAAAGAAGAAAAGCTCCGATGATATAAAGATAGACAAGGTGAAAGACAAGCTCAAAAACACGTGTAAAACTATGAACAACGTTTATGGGGACGGTCAAAAGGTTTATTTTACCTACCGCATAGGCTTTGTGTGCGATCCCGACCACGACGGCGAATATGATATGGTCACGTTTTCCAGAGGAGGAGACGAGGATCAGTATCAGGAGGTAAGCACCAACGCAGGAGATATGAATATGCTGGACGGTTTTGGCAATGTGGCAGATCAGCGTTTCAGCTATTTTATCTGGTTCGACGAGGGAACTCAAAAGGACTATCTGTGCGCTATGCATACCGACGGCAATAATATTACCGTTGCGGACTGCCTTACCGACGAGATACTCTGGACGCTTGATGAAAACGGTTATACTTTGTTCGGAGAACCCATTAGCGAAGAGGATTTTGCGGCATACGGTTTTTATGATAACGCAGTCGCTCCCGCCGCAGGCTCGGAGTGCGACAACGATCACGTCTATGTTTCGAGAGACCATAAGGCAAGCTTTGAGCCGATCTATTGATATAATGTACAAATTAAACGTCGGCAGGCCGCGTAAATTCGTCGGTCTGCCGATAAAAATTTTCTCCGAAATATGATATACTATAATAGTATTGTATTGTATCCTCGCAAGAGGAATAATAACAAGGAGGAATTTTATATGAAAACAAAGTTAGGTACTAAACAGCTTGTGCTGCTGGGACTTTTGACGGCAATCCTTTTAGTGATGTCGTACACGCCCTTGGGATATCTGAACATCGGACCGCTTGCCATATCGTTCAACGTTATCCCCGTTGCATTGGCTGCTATCACATTAGGACCTGTCGGAGGAGCGATCGTCGGAGGAGTTTTCGGACTTACCAGCTTTCTGCAATGCATCGGCGTCGGAGGAACCAGCGCAATGGGCGTTATCCTTTTTGATATAAACCCCGTTCTTGCATTTGTGCAGAGATTTGTTCCGAGAGTGCTTGACGGCTTGCTCATCGGATTTGTCTTTAAGGGCGTAAGAAAGATATCAAACACCTACGTTTCCTGCGCCGTAACGGGATTTTGCTCGGCATTTTTCAACACGGCTTTCTTTATGTCGGCTCTGGTGCTGCTTTTCGGCAATACAGACTACGTTCGGGAGCTTATGGGCGGAAAGAACTTTATCGTGTTCATCTGCACCTTTGTGGGAATAAATGCGGTATGCGAAATGCTTGCGTCCACAATAATATCGGGAGCGATAGGCGCGGCGTTATATAAAGCAAGGCTCATACCTGCGCAGTCGCGGGGAGCTAAGGCTGATACAGCGGAATTAGCCTGAGATTTTAAGCAAAAATTTTCTTATCGGAAAGGTAAATGCGGAAATGGTTCTTGCAGTTGACATAGGAAATTCAAACATAGTATTGGGTGTTTTTGAGGGAGACAAAATTCAGTTCATTGAAAGGCTTTCCACCAATCAGAACCGCACATCGCTTGAATACACCGTACTTATAAAAAACATTCTGGAGCTTAACAATTTAAGCCACACCTCTTTCGAGGGAGGAATAATATCGTCGGTCGTTCCGTCGTTGACTCATACGGTCAAGGAGGCTATGATACGGCTTACGGGCAAACCTGTAATGGTCGTCGGACCTGGCGTAAAGAATGGACTTAAAATAATGCTGGACAATCCCGCGCAGCTTGGCAGCGACAGAGTTGCCGACGCAGTGGGAGCGATAAACGAGTATCCCTGTCCGCTGATAATCATAGATATGGGCACGGCGACTACGATCTCGGTCATCGACAGAGACAGAAACTTCCTCGGAGGAATGATCATTCCGGGGCTGAGGGTGTCGCTGGACTCTTTAACGCTGAGAACATCACAGCTCCCTAAGATCAGCTTAGACCCGCCTAAAAAGGTCATAGGCTCCAATACTGTAGACTGTATGAAAAGCGGTATAATATACAGTACGGCGGCAAGTCTTGACGGAGCCGTAAGCAAGCTTGAAGAAGAACTGGGCGAGAAGTGTACGGTAGTTTCCACAGGGGGACTTTCCAGTCGGATAATACCTTTCTGTAAAAGAGAGATCATTATAGACGACAAGCTTTTGCTGAAAGGGCTTGTAATAATTTACAATAAAAACAAGTAAACAACACAATAATACAATACACAGCGGCGGAGGAAAAAAACTCCGCCGTTTTTAGATGTAAGAGGTTAGAAAAATCTGCTCAGCGGAGTGAAATGAAAAGTACACACAAAACTATGACGTGAGATAAAAAGCGGAGGGTCAAGCCCGCCGCGGGAGGGCTTGCGAGGGTTCAAAGGGGCGAGGAGCCTCTTGTCGCTCCCGCAGGAGCGAAACACTCCAAAATGAGAAGTACGAAATCGCTTGTGGTAAACATACAAATGAGAAATCCCCACAGGCGGCGCACATTAAGAAATCTAAACCGAATAAAAAGAAAGACGGCGCACACCCTATCAAACCCGATAGATGTGCGCCGCTGTGATTTGAACAGCGCAGCGCATTCAAATCACTATGCCGACATAAGGAGGCATACTCTATTAGATGTAAGAAGTTAGAAGTAAGAGGTAAGAAAACAGAAATGTACGGATAAAAATTCTAACCTCTACATACGAATTTTGCGCATTTAAAGAGAAAGAGCGTGAGGATAATGTTGCTTCGTGACATATCGAAGAGGAATACTGCGGCATTCCATATTTTCAATAGCTGTAAACGTGCCCTATTCAATTATTCTTGAATTTTATGCTAAGATAGAAAAAAATTTTCAAAACCCCTTGACAAACAGTATAGTATGTGATAATATATGAATAGATGTTCAGATGATTTGATGAACAACAAATCAAATTATTACATAATATAGACAGGAGATGAAAAAAATGGCTGAAAAGGAAGAGAAAAAAAACGAGTATCTGTGCGCAAATTCCGAGGCGGTGGAAAAGCTCACCGCAGAAATGCCTCCCGACGAACAGCTTTATGATCTGGCGGAGCTGTTTAAGGTGTTCGGCGATACCACGAGAATTCGTATTCTGTACGCCCTGTTTGAATCGGAGCTTTGCGTGGGCGATATGGCTCAGCTTTTGGGACTTACTCCTACTGCCTGCTCGCACCAGCTGAGAGTGCTTAAGAACAACAAGCTGGTAAGGTTCAGACGCGAGGGAAAAATCGTGTTCTATTCGCTGTCCGACGACCATGTCCGATCGATACTCGAGAAGGGAATGGAACACGTCGAGGAATGAAATAAAAAATTTAAAAATTACAATGGACAATTGACAAATAAAGTGCGCCTGCGGCGGATTTCTGAGGCTGCGCTTCGCTTGCCGTTGTGGATTATGCAAAACATTCATATTCACTGTGAATGCGGGAGGATAATATCCTCCCCTACAAAAAAATCTATGCGTTAAAACGTATAACATTAATTTTGCATTGTGCATTGCACCGTGCATCGGAAAGGATTTGTTATTATGAAAAAAGTATTTAAGCTTATCGATCTGGACTGCGCTAACTGCGCCGCTAAAATGGAGAACGGTATCAAGGAGCTTGACGAGGTGCAGGACGCTACAGTAAGCTTTATGACCCAGAAAATGACTATCACCGCCGACGACAGCGTTGATTTCGACAAGCTGATGAAGAAAGTAGTCAAGCTTTGCAGAAAGATAGAGCCGGACTGCGAGATAGTTCTGTAAAAGGCTGAAAGTATAGAAAGAAGGAAAGTATTATGACGCGTAAGCAGAAAAAAATGCTGATAAGAATTATTATCAGCGGCGCGCTGCTGATAATTGCCGCGCTGCTGCCGCTGAAAGGTATCCTCAGACTTGCGGCTTTTATCGTCCCTTATGCTGTCATCGGCTGGGACGTACTTTGGAAGGCTGTGCGCAATATCGCTCACGGACAGGTTTTTGACGAAAATTTCCTTATGGCGCTTGCAACGGTCGGCGCATTCGGTACGGGAGAATATACCGAAGCGTCCGCAGTTATGCTGTTCTATCAGGTGGGCGAGCTTTTCCAGAATTTAGCCGTAGGAAAGTCCAGAAAGTCCATTGCAAGCCTTATGGACATTCGTCCCGATTACGCCAACATTGAACGCGGCGGAGAGTTGGTTCAGGTCGACCCCGAGGAAATTTCCGTAGGCGATATTATCGTCGTCAAGGCGGGAGAAAAAATTCCTCTGGACGGCGTTGTCATTGAGGGAAAATCCACGGTGGACACTGCCGCGCTTACGGGCGAAAGCCTGCCCCGCTCCGTAGATGAGGGCGAAGAGGTAATCAGCGGCTGTATCAATCAGACCGGACTTTTAAAGGTAAGAGTTACCAAAGAGTTCGGACAGTCCACAGTTGCC
Organism: Ruminococcus sp.; assembly: GCA_030531185.1. Taxonomy (GTDB): domain Bacteria; phylum Bacillota; class Clostridia; order Oscillospirales; family Ruminococcaceae; genus Hominimerdicola. The sequence goes on along the minus strand of JAUNOG010000005.1, from coordinate 63,627 downwards.
AAGATACTTGATCTGGTGGAAAATTCAGCCTCCAAAAAAGCCAAGGCGGAAAATTTCATCACCAGATTTGCAAAATATTATACGCCCGTCGTCGTTATTGCGGCGGCTCTGCTTGCGGTAATACCTCCGCTGATATTGGGAGGCGGCTGGGCAAACTGGATACACAGAGCGCTGATCTTCCTTGTAATTTCCTGTCCCTGTGCGCTGGTTATTTCCGTACCTCTCAGCTTTTTCGGAGGTATCGGCGGCGCAAGCAAATCGGGCATTCTCGTCAAGGGCGGAAACTATCTGGAGGCGCTTGCCAATTCCGAGATCATCGTGTTCGACAAGACGGGTACGCTTACAAAGGGAGTGTTCAGAGTAACATCCGTTCACCCCGAGAATTTCCCCGAAGATAAGCTTGTGGAGCTTGCGGCGTATGCTGAGAGCTATTCCACGCACCCCATAGCGAAATCTATAGCAGAGGCTTACAAAGGGGAGATCGACAGCGCAAGAATTACCGAAAGCAATGAGATCTCGGGTCACGGCGTAAAAGCCGTTATAGACGGCTTTGAGGTCTGCGCAGGCAACGATAAGCTTATGGAGCGGTTAGGTGTAAAATGGCACAAATGTCACAACACGGGCACTACGGTACACGTTGCGGTAGACGGAAAATATGCGGGACATCTTGTGATATCCGACGAGATAAAGGAGACCTCCGCCGCCGCGATAAAGTCCCTGAAAGAAAAGGGCGTTAAGAAGACGGTTATGCTCACGGGAGACGCAAAGGAAGTCGGCGAGGACGTTGCCCAAAAGCTGGGACTTGACCTTGCATATACGGAGCTTCTGCCTGCCGATAAGGTAGACAAAGTAGAGGAGCTGCTGGCGCAGAAATCCGACAAAGGCAAGCTTGCTTTTGTGGGGGACGGAATAAACGACGCTCCCGTACTTTCAAGAGCGGATATCGGTATAGCAATGGGCGCAATGGGCTCCGACGCGGCAATAGAGGCGGCGGATATAGTCCTTATGGACGATAATCCCGAAAAGATAGCAACAGCAATAGATATAGCCAGAAAAACAGTCCGTATAGTATATCAGAATATCGTGTTTGCATTGGCAGTAAAATTTGCTATACTTGTTCTGGGAGCTGTAGGGATTGCAGGAATGTGGGCGGCGGTATTTGCGGACGTAGGAGTATCTGTACTTGCAATACTCAATGCTATGAGAGCAAGCAGAGTTAGAAATTAGATGTTAGATATAAGAAGCAAGAAAAATCCGCTTAGCGGAAAGAAATGAAAAGTACTCACAAAACTGTGTATATAACAGAAAAAATCCCTGCAAGCACAATTCGCTTGCAGGAATTTTTGTGATTTAATTGTCCCCTGATGATTTTTTATTCACCCATAGTAATCGGATCGTCTCACAAGTTTACTTGGATAAATTTATTATATCATTTAATCAACTAAAAGTCAATACAAATATAAATCGGCATTAATTTTCGTATATCTGTATAAATTTTCAGACTATTTTACAGCATATTACACAAAAGACAACAAATAGATATTGTTTTGCCAATTAAACATTTATTGGTAAATAGATTTGTTATTTCTTGAAAGTAAAAGCAATAAAATCAAAAAGATTGCGTTCGTCAAAGGCGTTCGCGAACCATCCGACATAGCAGTGTTCAACCTTAAAATATACAGCGTGACGTCCCGTTATATTTTTTATTCTTGCAGAGTATTCGCCGTCTCGAGGACCGATTTCTACACATCCGACTTCCTCTCCGTTTTCGTAATCATCAAGAAGAATGCGAAGCATTGAACGACAACCCGAGCCTGATACCTGAACGGCAAGTTCAAGTGTTTTACTGGAAAAATCCTCCCCGAAATCAAAATATCTGTAGCCTATGACCGCTCCGTTTTTTATCTGCGTTACAGGACGTGTAAAGCTGTCCTTTTCGGTAACAATACAGCCGCCCTTCAGTACGCAGGCGATTTCTGCGGGAATAATTTTATAAGGATCAAGCGAACTTTCAAAACCAAGCGAAGTCATTTCGACCTGCGGAATAGTTCCGTCTGGCAGAATTTCAATTTTCTCAACACAGGCGCGTCGGGACATTATGGTACCGTTTGTCATCTTATGGTAGAACACATACCACTGACCGCCGATACAGCAAATCGAGCCGTGATTGTTTCCTCCCGGGTAGTCTATACCGTTGTCGATAATATAGCCCTTGCGCTCAAAAGGTCCTGTCGGGCTGTCGGAAACGGCGTAATGCAAACGGCTGCCAAGTCTCGGCGAGTAAATAAGATAGTATCTGCTGCCTATTTTGCGCGGAGAGCTTGCCTCAAAGAAATCGTCCTCTGCGTTTCCCGCAGGAATAACGTCCTCGATGTAAGAGCCTTTCTTGATCTCATACATATTATCGGCATTAAGTTCGTTCATATGTGACTTTTCAAAGCCGTAGTAAATGTAAACTCTGCCGTCGTCCACAAGAACTCCCGCATCATTGAAAATGCCGTCGTCACCTGCGTCGGCCTCGTCATATTTATATCGTGACAGAAGTCTGAACGGACCCTCGGGTCTGTCGCTGACGCTTACGCAGCCCTTTGAACCCAGAATATATGTGTAAAGATAATATTTGCCGTCTTTTTCCACACAATCGGGAGCATAAAGCTCTCTTTCCGTCCATTCGGACGTGTCGGACTTATGATCCTCGTCATCAAGAGTGTGAAAACTGTCTCCGTGGCATTGCCAGTTGTTAAGGTCGTTTATGGGAGCGCTCCATACCTTAAGCTTGAAATCGCAGAATGCGTCTGAGCCTGCTCTGTCGTGAGAGCCGTAAAGATATACTCTGTTTCCGAAAACTCTGGGCTCTCCGTCGGGAATATATTCCCACAGCGGTAAAAATGGATTTGGCATAGTAAAAACCTCCTTGAAAAAACTTATGTAATGTGGTATAATGTTAGTGTTATAAATAATTATACAGAATTATCCGAGATTGTCAATACAAAAGTATAAGTTTTTTATTATTTTTTCACTTAGCTTTAATCAAATTTTCCGAATGCTGTTAAAAGGCTGATAGAATAAAACTGCTGTATTGGTATAAAGGATAAGTAAGAAAGAACACCGCTTATGACAGCGCTTTCATTATGGAACGAAAAAATAACTGTAAATTCCGATAGTTTATAAAAAATTTAAGGAGCCTTATTATGACAGTAACATTTGAAAACAACCGTATTGTAATACGTTCAGGAAACTCGCAGACGTGGATAGAACCGTGGGGAGAAAGCTCACTGAGAGTAAGAATGTCCGCAGAACCGCAAATGGACGGTCACGACTGGGCTTTGGACGAGCCTGTAAAGGAGTGCGCCGCGCAGTACCGTACCGAAACTGTGGATACTACAGACCCGTGGTATAAGTCCGAGGAATTCAAGCAGTATCATATGGCGGGTAATAACCACTACCTCACCAACGGAAAAATCACCGCAAGGGTCAACAGCGAGGGCTGGATAAGCTTTTTTAATCAGAACGGCGAGCTTCTGACGGAGGAATACTGGCGTAACAGAAACCGCATCAACCGCTACTGCGTTCCTCTGAGGATTGACGCACGAGAGCTGAAATGTCACGTGGGTTCCACCGACTACGAGCTTTTTGCACGCTTTGAAGCTTTCGATGACGAAAAGATCTTCGGTATGGGACAGTATCAGGAAAAGTCCCTTAACAAGAAAGGCTCGTATCTTGAGCTTTGTCACAGAAACAGTCAAGCAAGCGTTCCGTTTTATGTTTCAAGCAGAGGGTACGGCTTTTTGTGGAACAATCCCGCAGTGGGTACTGTAGCGTTCGGTAACAACAAAACCGAGTGGTACGCAAAGTCCACCAAAAAGCTTGACTATTTCATCACCGCAGGGGATACGCCCGCCGAGATCGAGGAGCATTACGCAGACGCAACAGGACACGCTCCCATAATGCCCGAATACGGTCTGGGCTATTGGCAGTGCAAGCTGAGATACCGCACGCAGGAGGAAATCCTCAATGTGGCAAGAGAGCATAAGCGCAGAGGTCTGCCTATGGACGCTATAGTGGTTGACTTCTTCCACTGGACGAGACAGGGCGATTTCAAATTCGAGCCGAGGGATTGGCAGGATCCCGCCCAAATGGTGAAAGAGCTTAAAGAAATGGGCATCGAAACTGTAGTCTCCGTATGGCCTACTATAGACGAAAAAAGCGAGAATTTCGGCGAAATGGCAGACAAGGGCTACCTTGTGTCCGCAGACAGAGGAAACGGTCTGCATATGACTTGGATGGGCAACACGGTTTTCTACGACGCTACTCACCCGGGTGCGCAGGAGTTCGTATGGGAACGCTGTAAGGAAAATTACTACGATCTGGGTATTCGCTGTTTCTGGCTGGACGAGGCTGAGCCTGAGTACGGTCCTTACGATTTTGACAATATAAGATATTATGAAGGTCCCGCTCTGCAATGTACGAATATATATCCGAAAATGTACGCAAAGGGCTTTTACGACGGACTTAAAGCCGCAGGGGAGACGGAAATACTCAGTCTTGTGCGCTGCGCGTGGGCGGGAAGTCAAAAATACGGCGTTCTCACTTGGTCGGGGGACATTCATTCCTCCTTCCGTTCAATGAAGGAACAGCTTCAGGCGGGGCTTAATATGTGCGTTGCGGGTATACCTTGGTGGACCTCCGATATCGGCGGATTTCTGGGCGGGGATATTTCCGACAGCGCATTCAGAGAACTGTTGGTTCGTTGGTTTGAATGGGGAGCGTTCTGCCCCGTATTCAGAATGCACGGCGAGCGTTCTCCGTGGTACGAACGCGAGGAGGAATTCATCGACGGCGTAAGACAGCTTACCTCGGGACAGGATAACGAGGTGTGGAGCTTTGGCGAGGAAAACTACGAGATACTTAAAAAGTATCTGTTCATAAGAGAAAAGCTCCGTCCGTATATCAGAAAGCATATGGACATTGCCAGCGAAAAGGGTCTTCCGATAATGAGACCGATTTTCTTCGATTTCCCGCAGGACAAAAAGGCGTGGGATATCGAGGACGAGTATATGTTCGGAAGCGATATTCTTGCTGCTCCCGTCACCGACGCAGGCGCGCAGGATAAAACGGTATATCTCCCCGAGGGTACGGACTGGTTATATTCAAGCACAAAGAAGATCTATTCGGGCAGACAGACTGTGACCGTTCCCGCGCCTCTGGATATTATCCCGATCTTCATTCGCAAGGACAGCGGAGTTGAGGTGTACTGAGAAATACATAACATTATAATTCAAGGAGATGACCTCAGATGAGCAATGCCGCAGAGCATTTTAAAACCATAACAAGACACCGCCACGCTGTAATAAAAAACTGTTTTAAAGCGGGGATAATCTGGCAGGGCTTACTGCACGATCTGTCAAAATATTCCCCCGAGGAGTTTTTAAAGGGCGTCGAATATTATCAGGGAAACCGTTCCCCCCACGAGGGCGAAAGAGAGGCTTACGGCTTTTCCTACGGCTGGATGCATCATAAGGGCAGGAATAAGCACCATTTCGAGTATTGGACGGACTACGACCCTGTCACAAGAGTGATGTCTCCGGTGAAAATGCCGCTGAAATACGTTAAGGAAATGTTCTGCGACAGAGTGGCGGCAAGCAAGATATATATGAAAGAGAACTATCACGACGGTTCCGCTCTGGAGTATTTTCTAAGAGCAAAGGGCAAGAGAATTATTCACCCCGAGACCTCCGATCTGATAGAAAAGCTGTTGATTATGCTGAGGGATAAGGGCGAGAGAAAAACCTTTGCATATATACGGAAATTGAAAAAGTATTAAAAACAAAGTGGCAAGTCCGAATTTACAGGACTTGCCACTTTGTTTATCTATTGTCATTGTGCTTGTTTTTTCGTCTGTAATCAAGATAGCTTTCCAAAATTACAGCAGCTGCGACCGTGTCTACCACCGCTTTGCGGTTTTTGCCCCGCACATTAGTCTCGTTAAGTATCTGATGAGCCGTTACCGTAGTTGAACGCTCGTCCCACATTCGGACGGGGAGTTCGGTTCTGGATTTCAGAATGTCTGCAAATTCCTCGCACTTTTCCGCCCTCGGACCTTTTGTGCCGTTCATATTTATGGGAAGTCCCACTATTATTTCTCCCGCCTGCTGTTTTTTTGCCTCCTCGGCAATTTTTTCGGCAAGACGCTCCGCGTTCCATTCCTTTATCGTTCCCACGGGCGATGCTAAGAATTCGGAATTGTCCGATACAGCCAAGCCCGTTCTTGCGTCGCCGTAATCTACCGCCAGTATCTTCATAATTACCTCCGTAGCTGCGTGAATTTCAAATTAATTATATCATAAATTTTAAATGAAATCAAGCAGTATGTAAAGAAATCAATTTAATCCTCGGAATTTGCATTTATTTGTGCATTATTGTTATTGATTTTTACATTCAAGTATGTTATAATTCTAATGCTATAAGATATTTTGCATAGTTTATGATAGAAAATTTTGTGCAGTATCACATCAGAAATAAAAACATTAAGAATACGGAGTGAATATTTATGATTATGAAAAGGATTATTTCAGCAGTTCTTGCCGTTTGCACAATGGCGGTATGTACAGTTTCGGCATTTGCAGAGGATAACTCGAAAGTCGAAACTGAGGACGTCGAGATCAACGTATCAGGCGCGTCCGCCGCTGATAACTGGGGGCAGTCGCTTTCCGTTGAGCAGTCAACATTCAACGCAAAGTATATGACTGAGGATTCAAAGATAATTGTTACATATGAGTGTACGGATATCAACGAAAATTCGGGTAATGCATATCCTGCGGAACTTATTTTCCAGAGCTGGGAGAACACTACTTCCCCCAACGCCGACGCGGACGGAAATATCTGGGCTAAGGTTGCTCCGGTGGAGTTTGACGATACAACGGCGACCTATGACTATGAGAGCATTGCTGAGGCTTACGGTACAAACGACTTCAGCCAGGTAATGAATATTCATATCGGCGCGACCGACAGAGCTAAAATAACCTGCACAAGTATGAAAGTCACAAACTGCAAGACAGAAAAGTTCGTAAAGGCAGAGGAAGAGAAAGCAAAGGGAACAAATCCCGTAATCATCATCGCAGCGGTAGTTGCAGGTATTGCCATCGCAGTAGTGGTTATCGTGATCATTATGAATAAGAAGTCCAGCGAGGCATTCGACGTAAGTAAGGGAGAGTTCATCAGCAAGAAAGACGCGGAAATTCCCAAGAAATAAATATCGCAAAACGGTTCGGAGTATTTCCGAGCCGTTTTATATTGCACAGAATAAAAGAGCAGACCAAACAGTCTGCTCCATATATCAATATAAATTATATTCAAATTAAGCCATTGGACTTACCCTTTCGTTAATATAGTACCGAAAGCAGTTTATTTAGCCATTGGTAAAACATCCTTTTCAAAAGATTTTAATAGCGAAAAGCTGAAATTGTATTTCGGACTCACGCCTTTCAATATAGGATAACCGTGAAAAAACTTAACTTCTCATTGGACTGATTTCCTTTCAGTAATTTGCATTAAATGCATTTGTCGGAATGCCTCAAACAAGCTCAGAGGCTAAGCAAAATTCTTCTTTGGACTCACTCCTAATCATCAGATATTTAAAAGCTTAACGTGCATTTTCATACTGCACCACTCCTTAGAAGAGATAGATATTCATTACGTTTCAAAAGAGCTCTTAACTCACGAATTTCTTGGCGGACTCACTCCAATCTCTCAGATATTCAAAATCCTTGTGTGCATTTTCATATTGCACCACTCCTCAAAATATTGAAACATATATTGAATGCGAAATATTCAGTTTTAAAATATTACATCGGACTCACTCTTTCATTTTACTTTTCCGAAAAGTGAAACAGTGCCATTGGAAACACTCCCTGCTAAAATTTATTCGGATACCTGCGGAAACCAATCATAAAAATCGCTCCCTTTATATAAGATCCGAGAATATTCAATTTTAATGTCCGAGTATTCAAATTGCATAAGCTTAGTGGTAAATTCTGTCCTGCGAGCTCTGCAATTTCTTCTTCAATAACTTTTATAGCGTAGATCTGTCAGCCCTTACGTCTGCGTCTTGATCTCTGTTTTTAAGAAATTACCGAGCCCTGAATACTCGTAAGGCTCTCTGATACGTCCATCGGACTCGCTCCTTTCCAATCGTATTAAACCCTGCGGAAGTTTACTCTGCCTGCTGCGTCATTCAAAATATGGGATATTCTGCAAAGCATTTACTTGTCCCGCCTAAGTTCCGATTTTAGGAAAAATCAGCTTTATTACCCTTGCGATAAGCCCGTCACCGTTCGGCTGACTGCCGGTTATCTTCCGGATTTTTATTTGCTTTCCTTTTCCTTGATATTAATATACCACACTTTTTGTTGTTTGTCAATAGTTTTTCTCAACTTTTTTGTATATTTTATATTTAATATTACTTTTACAAAAACCGCCTTGACTTATGAGGGAAGTTGTAGTATAATATAAATATTACGGCGGTCGATTTGCGGAATATGCATAACTGTGACCGCCGTATGGCATACGCTGACAACCTGATACTTACGGAGGTATAAATGGATAACGAATACACACCCGATCTTTACGAGCTTGAGGACGAAGAGGGCAATAAGCAGACCTTTGAACTGCTTGATATTATGGATTATGAGGACGAAAGGTACTATGCGCTGACCCCATATTTCGAGGGTGACGATGCTCAGGCAATGCTGGAGGACTCGGGAGAGGTAGTAATTCTCAAGTCTGAGTTTGACGAGCAGACAGGCGAGGAAATACTTGCGTCGATCGATGACGACGATCTTTATGAAAAAATCGGCGGTCTCTTTATGGAGAGAATTGAAGAAATGTTTGAGTTTGACGACGATGACGACAGCGAGGACGGAATTCTCCAGTGAAAGCAAACAAGCCGCTGGCGGTAACTGCGGCGCTGACTGCCGTTTTTATCGTGGTAACTATCATAATGAGACTGACAGGGCATTCGTCGGGAATATCGTATTTTAACATGATTCAGGCAGGCGTCGCTTTTGCGGGAGTATTGCTGTGTACGTTTTTCGGACGGAAGGATCCGAATTTTATGCATTCGTTCCTGCTTTGCGATTTTGTGATAGGTATCAATTTTGTTCTGGAGCTTATAAAAGTCCTGTAAATTCTGTCAAGCTGTAAAATGTACAATATTTTGTACAATAATTCGTTAAAATTACCATTGATATTTGCGTCGATATGTGGTATACTGATAACAGAAAAAAGATTACTGCCTTGTGCGATCAAGCATAGTTATTATAAATCCAACACTTTCAAAAAGGGATTCGGTCTCTGTAAGGGGATTGCAGACCTCCCGCCTGCGCCGTATTTTACCGCGCAGTCAACGGACGAAGGGAGCGTGAAGCTTATAGGCTGTCTTACCCGCCCTGCAATTATTTGCGGGTTTATCGGCTATGCGACGGCAAGGCGGCAATTACATGAAAATTCAAGCGTATCGGATTTTCCGATACGCTTTTTGCTTGTTAAGATTTACTATCTTATGAGAAGTCCGTTTTATTCCGCCGACATCGCTTTATAAGCGACTTCAGCGGCTTCTGCGGAAATATTACAGCCCATACGCCAAATTTTGACCTGTGCGAAAGTCCTGTCCAGCATATTGAGGAGCTTGTCCATATTTTCCGCTTTATTTGGACGCAGGGTCTGGTTCATCAGGAAAAACAAAGCTTTTCCGCTGTCCATAGGTTCTATGAAATTTTCTTTCGAGCGTTCCAGTACGCAAATTCCCTGCAATGGAACTATTTTGTTCACATTCAGATCGGACTTTCCGCTCCACGGAGTTCCGCAGGCGTAAGGCTTGCCGTCGAAAAATCGGATAGCAGGCTTGTCGTCGTTAAGTATTTCCGCGCGTTCGCCGAACAGCTTTAACCATTGCTCCGTGTGGGTAGATTTTCCCGTACCGCTGGGAGCTGAAAACAGATAAGCCTTACCGTCCACAGCAACAGCGGAGGAATGCAGCATAAATCCGTCAAAATCCGAAAGGAGACGATTGTAAAAAAATCTTGTGGTTAGAATGACCTCGCATTCGTCAAGGGACAAATGTGGATTTTTTGTCTGAAAATCCGTTGTAATTCTTTCATTGTACGGTATTTCAATATCAGTCCCGCCGTCAAAATCGCACAGATACTTTTCGGATCTCGACGTCATCATAGAGTGTCTGAAATCTGCGGTGATTTTGAGATTTGCTATTTTATATTTTCTTGCCATAATATTACTCCGCAGGCACAAGCTTGCCCCAGTTTAAATCGTCGTCGGGAGCTTTCCCTGCCTGCATACCGCCCTCGGATTTGGTCGTTGTAGTGGTTTTTTGGGTCGTTTCGCCTTTTTTAGTAGTTTCGGTCCTTTTGGTCGTGGTCTTGGTCGTTGTGGAATTAAACAAATCGTTGAAATTCTGTGCGTCTGTTGCCCGAGTGGTCTGAGGTTCATCAGGCTCGTTATTGTTATCGTCTTGGGTTTCCGTGAGTTCGTTTTCCTGAGTAGCTGTGTTAGATTTATTGGAAGTTGTTGTGGTGGCTGACGAGGCTTCAGTCTTTGAGGCTGTCTGAGACTGTGAGGAACTATTCAAACTATCCGCTTCGGAACTGTCCGAACCGAAAAGATCATTGTAGTCTATTTCAGCCAGCGAGCTTTCCTCTGAGAGCGCAGAGGAACTATTTGTCGTTTCGGAAAAAGATGACGTACTGCTTTCTTTAACCGAGGAATTGTCGCCCTTGCACCCCGTAACGGCAAGCATAGCCGTACATATTGCAATCAAAAGTAATTTTTTCATAGTCGGTCTCCTTTTCTTCTGATTTGTATACATTTTAACATACATGCAGATATTTGTCAATAAAAAACGGCAGACCGCATAGTCTGCCGTTATAAATTTTCTAATTAACCGAAGAGATCACCGTAATTGTCGCCGTCATTATAATCAATGCCGTTGCTCAAAGTAATAACGTCTTCTGTGCTGAATACTGAGATCTCAATCTCAGGTGCAATGTATTCCTTTTTCATTTGATTACCTCCGTAAAATTGTATTGCTTACTGTTTGAACTGAATGATTAGAAAAGGTATCCTTCAGCTGTTATTGTAACGTCCTCAGGAACATTCTTAACTGCATAAGCAAGGAAAACATAGCCCTCATCGGGAGTGATTGTCTCGCCTGCTGCTGAAACAGATGTATAGTACTTTGTAACTTTAACGGGAACATCTACTGAGCCGTTGTTAAGCGTAAGTGTTGCAGAACTTACTGCCTTTGCTTCCTCCTCTGTGATCATTTCAACGTATCTTACAGAATACTTGCCGTCAACAACAGCTGTCTTCTGGGAATAGAGTACAAATGGTTCCAGTTTAGTTTCTTCTTTAGCTTCTGTCCATACACCGTCAGCCCAAGTACCGAGCTTTGTATCGCCTGCAAAGAAATCAATGGAATCAATTGAGAAGATACCCTCTGTGCAGCCTGTTCCCCAGCCAATATTAAACCAACCGCCGTCATTAGGCTCAACAGGAACAGTTACATCAAATGCACCTGTTTCTGTAAGAACAACATCTGCATTAGATTCTGTGCCGCCGAAAGAAACCTGCTGCCAGCCGCCGTTGTTTGAATTGGAGTTAAACTGACCGTTGTTCCAACCCCAGTTGAGATCGGTACAATTAGCATGGAATGTTACTGATGTAAGACCAAGAGTACCGAAATTGATACCGTCAAATTCTGCTGATGTATTTCCTAAAAACTCGTTATTAGAGACCCAAGAACCATCTTCGCTGAATATGTTCGTAGCAGCATTAGCGGACATAACCATTGTAGCAGCCATTGCGCCTGCAACGATTGCAGACATAATTTTTTTCATTTTCATAGGTTTTTACCCTCCTAAAATTAATATCTATTTACAGTTTAATCCATTTTATACTAATTGTCAAGTAATTTAGCAAAGTAATTGCAAAACGATTGCAAAAAAGTTGTATAATAATTGCGATTACCGTCTGCTTGCATAGTTGTAAAGAAGATAAATATACAATTTACACAAAAACACATCGCTGCTTACAGAGTAAAAATTCTGTTGACGAAATCTGTAAAATGATATATAATAGTATATATCTATTTTGAAAGGACTGATTTTTATGAAAATAAAGGACGGTTTTATGCTTAGAAAGGTAGGCGGACAGAGCGTTGTGGTTGCCACAGGGGACGCAAGCAAAAGCTTTAACGGAATTATAAAGCTCAACGAAACGGGCGCACTTATGTGGAATACCCTTGCCGTAGGCTGCGACGAGACAGGTCTGTTAAAGGCTGTTCTGGACGAATACAATATAGATGAGAACACAGCAAAGGCTGATATTTCAGCGTTTATCGAAAAATTAAAGGGAGCGGATCTGCTTGACCTCTGATAAGGAATTCAGACTTTCCGATTACGACGAGACTATACGTCTTGTTTTAGACAGCGGCGGAGAATTCAGACTGTATCCCAAGGGTACGAGTATGCTCCCGCTTATTGTTCAGGGGAGGGATTCTGTGTCTCTGGTGAAATCCGACAGCTATAAGCCGGGGGACATTGCCTTTTATCTCCGCTCCGACGGACATTACGTCCTCCACCGTATCATACGAGCCGATAACGGCTATTATACTATGTGCGGAGACAATCAGCTTGTTTTAGAGGAGGGCATAGCGTTTTCTCAGATGATCGGCAAGGTCAAGTATGTCCACCGAAAGGATAAAAAAATTGCCGAGAACGATTTCCTCTACGGCGTTTATAAGACCCTGTGGAGGTCCTTTTTTATCAGACGCGTTTATTTTTTTCTGAGGAGGCTGAAAAATGGCAGATAAAACCTCCGATAAAGCCGCCCTTAAATGGCTGTTTGCAAGGTCGAAGCCGCAGCATAAAAAAATGCTTGCGATCATTATAGGCAACTGTATTTTCGCCTCCTGCTCGGTGTTTTTCGCTCTTATGTGCAGGGGAGTGGTAGACGGCGCTGTGTCCCGTGACAAGTCTCAGATAATGCGCTGCGGGGTCGGACTTTTCCTTATCATTGCCGCGCAGCTTGTTCTTCGCCTCTTATGCAACGGATTGGAGGAGGCTGTAAAAGCAGGATTTGAGCTTGATCTGCGGGACGGTATGCTGAAGAATTTGCTGAAAAAGGACTACGCCTCAGTTTCCGACAAACACAGCGGAGAGATACTCAACAGAATGTTTTCCGACGTTCAGGTAGTCGCCGAGGGCGTTACGGGGATAGTCCCTGCCTTTGTGAATATGGTCACAAGACTTGTCTGCGCCGTAGGCGTGCTTATCGTTCTCGATAAAAGCTTTACTCTGCTGTTTGTCTGTGCGGGAATTGTAATGTTTGCGGTGTCGAGGTTTTTCCGTCGCAGAATAAAACATCTGCATAAGGAAGTCCAGACAGCCGAGGGAAGAGTACGCTCCTTTTTGCAGGAAACCGTGGAAAATATGTTGATAGTGAAAGTCTTCGGCTGTGAGGACAAGATGACCTCCCAAAACAGAGAAAATCAGGAGAGACACTATAAATCCCGTATGAAACGCCGTACCGTAAGTATCTGCGCCAACGCAGGTTTTGGATTTGTGTTTCAAATGGGCTATCTTTACGCGATGCTGTGGGGTGCAAGAGGAATTTATCTCGGCACAATGACCTACGGCACGTTGACGGCGATCTTACAGCTTGTAAATCAGATACAAGCCCCATTTGCAAATCTTTCGGGACTTATGCCTAAGTATTACAGTATGACTGCGTCTGCCGAGCGTATAATGGAGCTTGAAAAGCTTCCCGACGAGCCGCCTGCGCAAAAGACGCTGTCCTACGAGGATTTCCGCCGCATAAGTCTGTGCGGAGTGAGCTTTGCCTACAGTGAAAATAAGGTGCTGGAGGACGTTAACATAACCATAGAAAAGGGTGAAATAGCTTCCTTGACAGGCATTTCGGGCGGAGGAAAATCCACTCTGTTTCTTCTGCTTATGGGCGCATACAGAGCCTCGGCAGGGAAGCTTGCCTTTGAAACGGACAGTGAGAAATATTCCGCAGGACGTGAAACGAGGGGACTTTTAGCCTATGTTCCGCAGGGAAATATGTTGTTTTCGGGCACTGTGGCGGAAAATATAGCTTTCCTTAAAGAAAACGCCTCGCCCGAGGAGATATCGGCGGCGGCGGAAACCGCCTGCGCTCTCGATTTTATAAAAGAACTTCCCGACGGCTTTGAAACTAAGATAGGCGAGAACGGTTTCGGGATTTCCGAGGGACAGGCTCAGCGCATAGCCATTGCCAGAGCGATCTTAAGCGAAAAGCCTATCATACTTCTCGACGAGGCAACGAGCGCGCTGGACGAGCGCACAGAGGCAAAACTGCTGAAAAACATAGAGGGACTGAAAAATAAAACTTTGCTGATAGTAACGCACCGTCCCGCCGCATTGGAGATATGCACCAAGAGATTTTCTCTCAAAGACGGAAAAATTACATAATTGAAAAGGGTACAGCCGAGAATTTTCGGACTGTACCCTTTTTTATACATATATGACTGTTACAGATTTGTATATCCCATAAGGCTTTCGTCAACCTCTTTTGCCACGTCTCTGCCCTCTCTGATAGCCCTTACTACCAAGGATTGTCCGATGTGCATATCGCCCGCCGCAAATACGTTTTCCACGTTGGTCTTGTGAGTTCCCGCCTCTGTTGCAACGTTTGTCCTGCCGTCTACCTCAACGCCGAACGCTTTGGTAACATAGCTTTCGGAGCCTAAGAAGCCTGCCGCAATAAGCACAAGCTCAACGTCAACGCTGTACTCGGAGCCTTTGATCTCTTTCATCATAAGTCTGCCTGTCTTGCTGTCCTTTTCGGGCTTTAGCTTAACAAGCACTGCGCTCTTGAGGTTTCCCTGATCGTCCGAGACAAATTCCTTGACAGTGGTCTGATAAACTCTCGGGTCGGAGCCGAATACGTCGATAGCCTCTTCCTGTCCGTAGTCCGTCTTGCAGACCCTAGGCCACTCGGGCCACGGGTTATCCGCTGTTCTTACGTCGGGGAGCTTTGGCATCATTTCAAGCTGGAGTACGCTCTTTGCTCCGTGACGGATACTTGTTCCGACGCAGTCGTTGCCTGTGTCTCCGCCGCCGATGACCATAACGTTCTTGCCCTTTGCCGAAATGAACGTGCCTTCTTTTAAATCTGTATCAAGAAGCGATTTTGTCGTAGATTTCAGGAAATCAACTGCGAAGTAAATGCCCTTTGCGTCTCTGCCCTTAGCCTTGATGTCTCTCGGATTAGACGCTCCGCAGGCGAGGATCACTCTGTCGTATTCCTTTAACAGCTTGCTTGCCTTAACGTCCTTGCCGACGTTGACTTCTGTTCTGAATTCAACGCCCTCCTGCTCCATTATCTCAACTCGTCTGTCGATAATGTCCTTTTCAAGCTTCATATTCGGAATGCCGTACATAAGCAGTCCGCCTACTCTGTCGGAACGCTCGAATACCGTCACGCTGTGACCTCTCTGATTGAGCTGGTCTGCGGCGGCAAGTCCCGCAGGGCCCGAACCGATGACCGCGATCTTCTTTCCCGTTCTTACCTTCGGAGGCTTAGCGCAGGCAATGCCCTGCTCGTAAGCGTTCTCAACTATGCCGTACTCGTTTGCTTTGACTGTAACAGCGTCGCCGTTAGCTCCGCAGGTGCAAGCCTTTTCGCAAAGAGCGGGACATACCCTCGAGGTAAACTCGGGGAAGTTGTTCGTCATTCTCAGTCTGTTGTAAGCCTGCTCCCAGCAGCCCTTGTAGATCAGGTCGTTCCACTCGGGAATAAGATTGTTGAGCGGACAGCCTGTTATCATACCGCCTACCTGCATACCCGATTGACAGAAAGGTACGCCGCACTCCATACATCTTGCGCCCTGCTTCTGCTGATCTTCTTTAGAAAGCGGAGTGTGAAATTCGTCAAAATTCTTTATACGTTCTTCCACCGAGTACGCCTCTGCGTCCTCTCTTGCATATTCCATAAATCCTGTCGGTTTTCCCATTGCTATCCCCTCCTTACTTGCCGTTGACAATCTGATAGAATGCCTCTATCTGAGCCTGCTCGCTGGAAAGACCTTTTTCTTCCATTGAAACAATAGCCGCAGTTATCTTCTTATAATCGTGAGGAATAATTCTCTTGAACTTAGGCAGATACTCGTCGAAATTATCCAGAATAAGCTTTGCCTTCGGAGATTTTGTGGCCTCGTAATGCTCCTCGATAAGTCCCTTCAGCTCGATGACGTCGTATTTTTCCTTGACTTCCGAGAAGAGCACCATTTCCTTGTTAAGCTTTGTGTAAAGGTCTCTGTCCTCGTCAAGAACGTAAGCCACGCCGCCCGACATACCTGCGGCAAAGTTTTTGCCCGTCTTTCCGATAACGACTACGTGTCCGCCTGTCATATATTCGCAGCCGTGGTCTCCTACGCCCTCTACTACTGCGACCGCGCCTGAGTTTCTTACGCAGAATCTCTCGCCTGCCACGCCGTTGATAAACGCTTTTCCGCTTGTTGCACCGTACAGTGCAACGTTTCCTATGATAATATTCTCGCTTGGGTCAAAGGTCGACTGCGCAGGAGGATAAACCGCAAGCTTACCGCCTGAAAGTCCCTTGCCGAAATAGTCGTTGGAATCGCCCTCAAGCTCCAGCGTAAGCCCCTTCGGGATAAACGCGCCGAAGCTCTGTCCGCCCGAGCCGTGACAAACTACCTTGAAGGTGTCGTCGTCAAGTGTGTCGTAGTACTTCTTGGTGATCTCCGAACCAAACATAGTGCCGAATGAACGGTCTGTGTTCTTTACGTTTACGCTCACCGTCTTTTTCTGCTTTTTGTCCAGAGCCTTTGCAAATTCCTTCAGCAGAACCTTTTCGTCAAGAGTTTCGCTAAGCTTGAAGTCGTACAAACTCTTGTTTGCGTACTCCACCTTTTCCGACGCAAAGTCTGCGCTGAGGATATTTGAAAGGTCAACCTCTGCGGCTGTGCCTGTGATACCGCTCTTTGGCTTGATAAGATCAATTCTTCCTACCAGCTCGTCAACGGTCCTTACGCCCAGTCGGGACATATATTCTCTTAGCTCCGAAGCAATGAAGATCATAAAGTTCATTACATATTCGGGCTTGCCTGCAAATTTCTTTCTAAGCTCAGGGTTCTGGGTTGCCACGCCGAAGGGACAGGTATCCAGATTGCATACTCTCATCATAGCGCAGCCGAGAGTTATCAGCGGAGCTGTGGCAAAACCGAATTCCTCTGCGCCGAGGATAGCCGCAATAGCTACGTCTCTGCCTGTCATAAGTTTGCCGTCCGTTTCGATGATGACCTTATTTCTGAGATTGTTCTGAATTAACGTCTGGTGAGCCTCGGCAAGACCAAGCTCCCAAGGAAGTCCCGCGTTGTAAATGGAGTTTCTCGGAGCCGCGCCCGTACCGCCGTCATATCCCGAAATGAGGATACAGCCTGCGCCCGCCTTTGCAACGCCCGCCGCAACCGTACCTACGCCGCATTCGGAAACGAGCTTTACGGAGATCCTTGCGTCCTTGTTAGCGTTCTTTAAGTCGTAGATAAGCTGAGCCAAGTCCTCGATAGAGTAGATATCGTGATGAGGCGGAGGCGAGATAAGCGATACGCCCGGTGTGGAATGTCTTGTCTTTGCTATCCAAGGGTAAACCTTCTTTCCGGGAAGATGTCCGCCCTCGCCGGGCTTTGCGCCCTGAGCCATTTTTATCTGAATTTCTTTTGCGGAGGTAAGATATCTCGACGTTACGCCGAAACGTCCCGACGCTACCTGCTTGATAGCGGAGCATCTGTCCTCTTTTTCTCCTCTGGTGAGAAGTCTTTCAAGGCTTTCGCCGCCCTCGCCCGAATTGGACTTTCCGTGCAGTCTGTTCATAGCGATAGCAAGTGTTTCGTGCGCCTCCTGCGAAATAGAGCCGTAGGACATTGCGCCCGTCTTGAAACGTCTTACAATGCTGTCGACGCTCTCAACTTCCTCCAGCGGAACGGGAGTTTCCGCAAAATTGAAGTCCATAAGACCTCTGATGTTAACAGGATCCATTTCCTCCGAAATAAGCTTTGAATACTGCTTGTAAACCTCATAGTCGCCCGTTCTTGCGGCTTTCTGGAGCAGATAGATAGTCTGAGGATTGTACAAATGCTCCTCCTTGCCGCTACTGAACTTGTGACTTCCTCTGGACTCGAGGTCGGTTCTCGTTTCAAGTCCCAGCGGGTCGAATGCAGCCGTGTGAAGTCTGTCGACGTTGTTTTCGATATCCTTTATAGTAATACCGCCGATCCTGCTTACAGTACCTGTGAAGTACTTGTCGATAACGTCCTCGCCGATACCGATAGCCTCGAATATCTGAGAGCCCTGATACGACTGAATAGTCGAAATACCCATTTTGGACGCAATTTTTACAATACCGTGGAGAACAGCGCTGTTGTAGTCGTCCACAGCCGCATAGTAATCCTTGTCAAGGAGATCGTCGCCGATAAGCTCGTGGATAGTTTCCTGCGCAAGATACGGATTTATCGCTGACGCGCCGTAACCCAGCAGAGTTGCAAAGTGATGAACCTCTCTCGGTTCGCCGCTTTCAAGAATTACTGCAACCGAGGTTCTCTTTTTGGTAACGACAAGGTGCTGGTGCAGAGCCGAAACTGCCAGCAGAGAGGGGATAGCAAGGTGATTTTCGTCCACGCCTCTGTCGGAAAGAATAAGGATATTTGCTCCGTCGCTGAACGCCTTGTCCGCCTCGATGAACAGTCTGTTCACAGCCTTTGCAAGTCTTGTGTTCTTATAATACAGTATAGGAATTACCGCGACCTTAAAGCCGGGCTTGTTCATATTCTTGATCTTGAGAATGTCCGTGGAGGTAAGTATGGGATTGTGTACCTTCATTACCTTGCAGTTCTCGGGCTTTTCCTCAAGAATGTTGCCCTCGTTGCCTATATATATGGTAGAGGAGGTAACGACTTCCTCTCTGATAGCATCGATAGGCGGGTTAGTTACCTGCGCGAAAAGCTGCTTGAAGTAGTTGAACAGCGGCTGAGGCTCTTTGGAAAGCACAGGGATAGGACTGTCGATACCCATAGCCGAAATAGACTCCGAGCCGTTTTTAGCCATAGGCAGTATAGAGGTCATAACCTCCTCGTAGGTATAACCGAACGCTTTCTGCAATTTCTGTCTCTGTTCGTAGGAATGCTCCTCGACTTTTGCGTTTGGAATTTTAAGATCTCTCAGACAGACCAGATTGCTGTCAAGCCATTCGCCGTACGGCTGCTTGGACGCATACTGCTCCTTTAATTCGTCGTCGTCGATAAGTCTGCCCTGAACAGTGTCCACCAACAGCATTTTGCCGGGACGAAGTCTTTCTTTAGCTACGATCTTTGCGGGATCGATAGGCAGCGCGCCTACCTCCGAGGAAAGAATGAGGTTTCCGTCGCTGGTGATGTAGTATCTCGATGGTCTCAGACCGTTTCTGTCAAGAACTGCGCCCATAATATCTCCGTCGGAAAACAGGATAGACGCAGGACCGTCCCAAGGCTCCATCATAGTAGCATAGTACTGGTAAAAGTCCTTTTTCTTCTGGCTCATTGTGCCGTTGTTGTCCCAAGGCTCGGGTATCGTTATCATAACAGCAAGAGGAAGATCCATACCGCTCATAACGAGGAATTCCAGCGTGTTATCCAGCATAGCGGAGTCCGAGCCCTCTGTGTTGACAACAGGAATGACCTTGTCCAGATCGCCCTTCAAATGCTCCGACTTCATAGTCTCCTCGCGGGCGAGCATTTTGTCCGCATTGCCTCTGATAGTGTTTATCTCGCCGTTGTGAACCATCATTCTGTTCGGGTGCGCTCTCTGCCAGCTTGGATTTGTATTGGTGGAAAATCTTGAATGCACCATAGCGATAGCGGACTCGTAATCGGGGTCCTGCAAATCCAGGAAAAAGCTCCTCAGATCGCCGACAAGGAACATTCCCTTGTATACAATGGTTCTGCTTGAAAGCGAAACCACATATGTATCCTCGTTGGATTGCTCGAAAACGCGTCTTGCAACGTAAAGCTTTCTGTCGAAATCAAGACCCTTCTTTACGCCCTTGGGTCTCTTGATAAAGCACTGCATAATGGCGGGCATACATTCAACCGCTCTGTGTCCCAGTACCTCGGGCTTTGAGGGAACGTCTCTCCAGCCTAAGATCTGAAGTCCCTCCTTGGAGGCGATGATCTCAAACATCTTTTTAGCCTGATTTCTCGCCAGCTCATTCTGCGGGAAGAAGAACATACCTACCGCATAATCTCTCTCCGATGTGAGATTGATACCCATTTCAGCGGCAGTCTTTTTAAAGAACTTATGAGATATCTGAAGCAGGATACCTACGCCGTCTCCCGTCTTTCCCTCGGCGTCCTTACCCGCTCTGTGTTCGAGAGTTTCAACGATAGTAAGCGCATTTGCAACCGTATCGTGGGATTTAACGCCCTTAATGTTTACAACAGCTCCGATACCGCAGTTGTCGTGCTCGAACTTTGGAGAATACAGACCCTTGCGGCTCTGCGTAACCTCTGTCTGTCCCATTAGTGATCACCCTTTCCTGCCCGCCGCAAACGGCGCGCATATAAGTTTTTATATAGTATTGGATTTAACTGTACATAATTATTATGATAAACCAAGATCAACATTTGCAGGGAGAATTGCTATTACAGAAAGAAATTTACATTAAAAAATCCTGCAAAACGGAAATCCGGGAAAATCAAGGAGTTATTACCTGAAAATGCGTAAAATCTCAAAAATAAGTATTCTCAATAGCTTAATTATTATAACATACTGTAAGCAAAAATGCAAGATTTAACTATAAATCCTGCATAAACTCTTTATAAATTAATTTTTAATTGTATAAATGTTATAATATATTATAACGCGCATTTTGAACGCTATACTACCCGACGATCTTTCGCACTGCATTCCGAACCGCTGATTTTACGGGGTTTTCCACGGGTTTGTAAAAATGCTGATAGTCTTTTGAGCTTTTCCATTCTCCGCCCCAAAGCCAGCCGTGCGACCTGAAAATCTTATAGCATAGATCGCTGCAGTCAATTTTATGCAAAAATGCAAGTTCGCGGTTGCAATATTGCAAAGCATTGGCAGGCATAACTTTTTCTCCCACAATATAAGGATTTATAAGGGGATTAATGTCGATAGCCCTGCCCAGAGCGTGGAGCGACAGCGTGTCGGTGTCCGCCACGACACGGTAGTTGAACGCCGAGGAATTATTATCCGCCATTGATTTTTCATCGTCTCCGTCATAATGATCGCACAGCCTTATTTTTTCAATTTCGTATTTCGCCTTAAAAAGCTCTTCAAAAATGCACAGAGTTTCCTCGGCAAGCTTTTTTGAAACTATAAGTTCTCCCTGCGAAACACTGTGACTGAAATCGTAATGTTTTACCTTTAAATACGACAGATCATCAAAGCTTATATGAGGATTATCACGGTAAGTCCTGCCCGTCATAAAACGGCGGATATCAGCGGGAATATCAGAAGCCGAAAATCCCTGCGGGTGATTTCTGCGCATTGTAAGACCTCCTTTGCACAACTGTCCGACGCTTTAAGATATCTCAATTTTACAACATTACTACGTCAATGTCAAGAAGAACTGTGCTGAAATCTCTGAATTCCTATTTGAAGCAAGATTTAACAGTTACAAAAAACTGTATGAAAATTTGGCTATTATATGCATTGAAAAAAGTTTTTCAATATCGTATAATGTTAATAAGAATTGCATTTTGAGAATATTTTTTTACTTCCTTACTAAAAGAAAGTGGCTGTATGAAGAGTTTAAAAAAGATTATTGATATAAATTTTACACATTTTGACGGTATAAGCCAGAAAAAGCTGTACCAGACAGGTGCTCTGGGGTGTTTGGTCGGACACGTCATCTATGTGATAATGTTCCATATAATGGGCGTTACTATTATGGAGCGGTATAACTATTTCAGCGTTGCCTTTTATGTTTGTCTGCTGTTTTTTATAACTAAATCAGAAAGCAGTATGGATAAATTTGTTTATTATGCGCTTGCGGAAATAGTAGTTCACGCTTGTCTGGGAATTTACTGTACGGGCTGGGGAAAAGGCTTTGCGATGTTTATGCTTTTTATTGTACCTATCCCTTTTTATATGCCGCTGAAAAAGTGGCTTTTGCCTTATTTGCTCAGCTTTGTGGATATGGTGATTTTTGTTGTAATGAAGCTGTTTATGACGGGCAGAGAGGGTGTGTATACCCTTGAGAGCGATGCGCTTGAAAATACGGTATATCTGATAAATATGCTGTTCGGTTTTATAATCATACTCTATATTTCCTCAATTTATATGTTCGGCAGGGAGATAACAAATTATAAGATAACGGCAAAAAATGAAAGTCTCCAGAAGCTTGCTTCGGTAGATCCGCTTACTCAGCTGTTTAACCGCCGTGCTATGATGGACTTCCTGCGAATGATACAGAATACCAGCGCGCAGGCGGGAAAAAGCTATGTTATAGGTCTGGGGGACGTTGATGACTTTAAGCATGTGAACGATACCTACGGGCACTATACCGGCGACGAGGTGCTCAGGCGCGCGTCGAAAATTATGGCGGAATGCGTTCCGTCTGAGGGCTATATCTGCCGCTGGGGCGGAGAGGAATTTTTGTTTGCTGTACCGTCCTCCGATTGTGCTGCGGGCGTTAGATACGCCGATAAGATACGCACGCGGATTGGCAGCGAGGTCTTTCACACCGATAAGGGAGATTTCAGTGTGACATTAACTATGGGCGTATGCGAGGTAGCCGCAGGTGAGGACTTTGAGCATTATATTACCGTAGCCGACAACAGGCTTTACAAGGGCAAGACCAGCGGTAAAAACTGCGTTGTGGCGGAAGATTGATAAGCAAGATATCTGAAAATATAAGTATAAATAAAACAAGGGCAAACTCACCGTTGCCCTTGTTTTTTGTATATCTTTTTGTTCTTTGGAATATGACGAACTATTTCTTTTTGACCGCCGCGGCGCATATTACTGCGCCTGTTATGAAACCCAGTATTTCAAACATAAATTCGCTCTCTTTCTTTGATGACGTTTACTTTCCGCTGTTCTTTTTATCGGGAACAGAACCGATAATCAATCCTATTCCCATACCTATCGCTGTGTAATTGACCGTTTCATTTTGCTCGTTTTTGTCTTTTTGTTTTTTATTCTGCATTACAAGTCTCTCCTTTTGTATGCGTGAATTGAGATCGCCCACGAAATAATGAACATCGCAGCCGCTAAACCTAAGCCTCCGCAGATTGTTACGGACAGCGGGATTTTTGCCGTTATCGTTAAAATCTCCGAAAAGCTGTCGCTTGTTACGCTTAGCATAAAGCCCAATATACCTCCCGCAAAGCCCATAAGCAGCAGATATGCTATCTTGCCCTTATCTATGCCGAACTTGAAAACGCAGGGCAGTGAGATACAAGGTATCAGAAGTCCCATTATCGGACAAAACACAAGCATAAGTAAAATTTCTTCGGCGGCAGCGGCGGTAAGGGTTCCCTTTACGGCGTGAGAAAGCGTCTGAACAATAATGCCCAGAACGGTGACAGTAATTGCTATAGCGCCGGCGAACACGTACTTTGACGTTACAATTTCTCCTCTGGTATACGGCATACTGTTTGCATAACCCTGCCAACGGCATTTCTCGTCAACAGTGATAAGTCCCATTGGGAGCGCACTTAGAAATACTACCGGGTAGATCGTGAAAAAGAAATCCTCAGACGCTATGGAAATGATCCAGAACAGTATAATAAACGGCAAAAACAGCCAATATGTGTGAACGGTTAAAATCAGATCTTTTTTAAGCAAGCCTTTCATTGCTGAGCCTCCTTAACCATAAATATAAACAATTCTTCAATATTAGTCGGACTTACCTCAAAGCCTGCGGGTATTTTATCACGCTTGACTATCGCCTCGACGCCGTAGCGGGATATCTTTTTGCCTATTACTGCTTTTCCGTCAAGCTCCGAAAGCTGCTGCTCGGTACAATGAATAATTCCATACTGTTCAAGAAGAACGTCCTTTTCTTCGCAGAGAAGAAGTCTGCCTCCGTGAATGAACGCCACATAGTCGCAAAGCTTTTCCAAGTCGCTTACAATGTGCGATGAAATGAGAACAGAGTGTCCCTCGTCTCTTGTGAAGTCGTTGAAAATGTCTGTCACCTCGTCTCTGATCACAGGATCAAGTCCGTTTGTCGCCTCGTCGAGAATTAACAGCTTGGGGTCGTGGGAAAGGGCGATTGCGATACCCATTTTCATTTTCATACCTCTGGAAAAATCCTTGAACTTTTTATTTACAGGAACTTTAAGGTCTTTGAGCAAGCCGAAAAACTTATCCTCGTCCCAGTTTCTATATGTGTTTTTCATTATCTTATTTATATGCTTTGCCTTAAAAATTTCGGGCAAGCCCACTTCGTCAAGGACAACGCCCAGATCTTCTTTTATGTCTTTAAGTTCGGTTTCGGCGTCTCTGCCAAGCAGAGTAATACTGCCTGCGTCCTTATGTATCATATCAAGCAAAAGCTTTATTGTTGTGGATTTTCCTGCTCCGTTTTCACCTATAAGCCCCATTATACAGCCGCTTGGCAGGGTGAGATTTAAATTGTCAAGAGTGAAATCCTTGTAGGATTTTGTCAGTCCTCTTATTTCTATTGCGTTCATGTTTTACTCCTCCGATATGATATCAAACATATCAATAATTTCTTTTTTTGATAGATTGCAGGTAGCCGCAAGCTTGTTTATTTCCTGCATAAGCTCCTCGATCTTTCTCAGATTTGCCTCTCTGATAAGCTCCACGTTTTTCGGAGCTACAAAACAGCCCTTTGCCGCTATGGTGTAGATATAGCCCTCACGCTCCAGCTCGTCGTAGGCTCGCTTTGTGGTGACTACGCTTATTTTTAAGTCCTTTGCCAGATTTCGGATAGAGGGCAGAGGTTCGTCCTCTTTCAGCGCTCCGCTTATGATATGACTTTTTATCTGAGAGTAGATCTGGTCGTAGATCGGTGCTCCGCTTTTGTTGTCGATAAATATATTCACTTAAACACCTCATACTTTCAAACTGTGCACTTAGTTTTTACTGTATACGTACAGTATATACAGTTATAACAGATTTGTCAATATAAAAAGCTTATATTTGTACTGTTGCACAATAATTAAGCCGATTGACGACAATTATCTATGACTAATGTACAATACAGCTTGCGCTTTGGATGCTGAAACCGTGTATATACAAAACGTGCTTGCAATTTTCGCTATGAGATAATTTGACGAAAACGGTCACATCGTTCCTCTGAAAAATTTGTATAAAATACTTGATTTTTTTGCTAAGATAATATATAATAATAGTAGCTGTTAATTATATAACAGTTTGTAATGTAAACAATCGGGTTATCCGAAATATTTTATGAGAGGATGTCTTTAAAATGGCAGGTTTAAACAAGATCACTGTTGATGACATTAATGTAAAGGGCAAGAAAGTCCTCGTAAGAGTTGACT
Source organism: Ruminococcus sp. (assembly GCA_030531185.1). Lineage (GTDB taxonomy): Bacteria > Bacillota > Clostridia > Oscillospirales > Ruminococcaceae > Hominimerdicola. The sequence goes on along the minus strand of JAUNOG010000005.1, from coordinate 38,015 downwards.
TCAACGTGCCTCTGAAGGACGGCGTTATCACTAACGATAACAGAATTACTGCCGCTCTTCCGACAATTAAAAAGCTTATCGCCGACGGAGGCAAGGTCGTTCTTTGCTCGCACCTCGGCAAGCCTAAGAACGGTCCTGAGGCTAAGTTCTCGCTTGCTCCCGCTGCTGCAAGACTTCAGGAGCTTCTTCCCGAAACAAAGGTTACTTTCGCTGCGGACGACACAGTTGTAGGCGACAACGCAAAGGCGGCTGTTGCGGCTATGGCTGAGGGTGACATCGTTGTTCTCGAGAACACAAGATTCAGAGGAGCAGACGAAACAAAGAACGGCGAAAACCTTGCTAAGGAGCTTGGCGAGCTGGTTGACGGCGAAGTATTCGTTATGGACGCTTTCGGTTCCGCGCACAGAGCTCACGCTTCAACAGCAGGCGTTACAAAGTTCGTTAAGGAGACGGCAGTAGGCTATCTTATGCAGAAGGAGATCAACTACCTGGGAAATGCGGTAGAAACTCCTGTAAGACCTTTCGTAGCTATTCTCGGCGGCGCAAAGGTTGCGGACAAGCTCAACGTTATTTCAAACCTCCTCGAGAAGTGCGATACGCTCATTATCGGCGGCGGTATGGCATACACATTCCTCAAGGCGCAGGGCAAGGAAGTAGGTCTTTCGCTGGTTGACGACACCAAGCTCGACTACTGCAAGGAAATGATGGAAAAGGCTGAAAAGCTCGGCAAAAAGCTTCTTCTTCCTATCGATACAACGGTTGCGGCAGGCTTCCCTGATCCTATCGACGCTCCTATCGACGTAGAGATCGTAAAATCCGACGCAATTCCTGCCGACAAGGAAGGTCTTGACATCGGTACAGAGACTCAGGCTCTCTTCGGAGAGGCAGTCAAGTCCGCTAAGACGGTTGTTTGGAACGGACCTATGGGCGTATTTGAGAACCCAACGCTTGCCGCAGGTACTATCGCAGTTGCAAAGGCTCTTGCCGAGACAGACGCTACAACGATCATCGGAGGCGGCGACTCTGCTGCGGCTGTTATCCAGCTTGGCTTTGCAGACAAGATGAGCCACATTTCAACAGGCGGCGGAGCTTCTCTCGAGTACCTCGAGGGTAAGGTTCTTCCCGGTATTGATGTTATTGCTGATAAGTAATATATTGATTTGCTCGACTTAAAAGCTGGGGCAGGCAGTTTTGCCTGCCCTTTTTGCTTATACTAAAGTATATAGTTGTAAGAGGTTATTTATGGACAAGCTGATTATCAGAAACGAAACGGAAAAAGACTTTCTAACTGTTGAGAACATTACCAGAAATGCGTTCTGGAATGTAAACGTTCCGGGGTGTGACGAGCACTATTTGGCTCATACTATGCGTGATCACGAAGATTTTATTCCCGAGCTGGATCTTGTTGCAGAATTGAACGGGGAAGTTATCGGCAATGTAATGTACACCAAATCCAAATTAATTGACGAATTGGGAAATATCAAGCAGATTTTGACCTTTGGCCCTATCAGTATTCAGCCTGAATATCAGCGCAGGGGATACGGCAAAGCCCTGCTGGAGCATTCATTTAAAAAGGCAGCGGAATTGTGTTTTGATGTGATAGTTATTTTCGGCAATCCCGATAATTACGTTTCCCGCGGATTTAAAAGCTGTAAAAAATACAATATTTGTCTTGATAACGGCACATATCCTGCCGCTATGCTTGCAAAGGAATTGAAAGCAGGAGCTTTGGACGGCAGAAAATGGTTTTATCACGAAAGCTCCGCTTATAATATTGACGGTGAAAAAGCGCGGGAATTTGACGGGCAGTTTGAAAAGAAAGAGAAAAAACATACGCCAAGTCAAGAGGAGTTTTACATACACAGTCATTCGGTGATTTTGTAAATCAAGACTGAATTCAGGGGGTAAACTAATGTGCAGATATTTGATCAAATATGCATACAGCATAAAGTACGACAGTAAATCGCTGATTATGTTTTATGTTATTGCCCTGATGTTGATTGGAATGGGGTTGTTCTTTTACAAATCGGGATTTCAGCGTTACGGAAGTAAAAAGTCTCATAGAAAGCATTCCGAACAACGTTGGGTAAGCGTGAAAGCGGATGTCGTGGACAGAGAGACTTCACAGCGGCAGGAATTTTCGGGGAACATCGGTTCTTATACAGCTGCGTTCGATGAACTGAAAATCCGCTGGATTGCCAAAGACGGCAGGGTTTACAATAAGTACATAGATAACTGCGATAACGACGGCTATGTGAAAATATGTTATCGTGAAGATGATCCCAATAATTTTTATCTTGAAGATTTCTCCGACGGACTTGACGACATAGAGCGGGAATATGAGGGCGAATACTGTCATAACCTCGGTACAAGAGTTTTTACGGGACTTCTGACGTTGGGTCTTGGCATTGGCGGGGTATGTATGCTGATATATGCAATAAGATATACAATTTTATATTTTGACAGATGAGCGAGGTGAATAAAATGACAAAGCTGATACAGATACTTGCGGAGGACGGCGAAAGCGGCGTTTTTTCGGGAGCGCTCCACGGCTGGCAGGGAGTAATCGGCATAATTATGGCGGTCACGGGACTGCTGATAATTTACTTTGGAATAAAGGTATTCAGAGGATACAAATTCCTGCCAGAACACGAGCAGAATATTCCCAAGGAGGATAATTTCCTGCCCGTAAAAGCAAAAGTCCTGCAAAAGAAAAAGACGAGAATGCCTTCCTTCAACGGCGGCGAGGCGACGGAGTTTGTCGAGTGGAAAATCGGCTATGAGATAGACGGCGAGAAGTACACTCAGATGATACCAGACGACGGATATGAAAAGGGACAGTTTCTGGATATTAAGTACAATCCCGACGCTCCCGAGGAATATTATCTTGACAACGGTTCTGCTGCTTTTGAAACCGAAAGTGAGGAAAAAACAGAAGAGAACGACAGAAATTCCATGGGCATTCTGTTTGCGGGAATAGGTCTGCTGATAGGCGTTATAGGGGTTATGCTTGCAATTTGATAAGCGAAAATCAGCGTAAGTTAATATATGAATTTTCGGCAAATTCCTTGCTTTGCGGTCGGGATAGTCGTTGACAAAGCGGGTATATTGTTGTATAATATTAATTGTATAAGTTTATGCTTAAATTAAATTATAAAGGAGTTTTTTACAATGAAAAAATCTGTAAGAAAGGCAATTATTGCCGGTAACTGGAAAATGAACAAGACAAGACCCGAGGCTAAGGAGCTTCTGGAGGCTATCAAGCCTTTGGTTGCCAACGCTGACGGAAAGGTAGAGGTCATTGCCTGCGTACCTTTCACAAACCTTGAGACTGCCGTTAACGCAACAGCAGGTTCCAATGTCAAGGTAGGCGCAGAGAACGTACACTTTGAGAAGAGCGGCGCGTTCACAGGCGAGATCTCCGCTGATATGCTGGTGGAGGTAGGCGTAGAGTACGTTGTTATCGGACACTCCGAGAGAAGACAGTACTTCGGCGAGACAGATGAGACAGTCAACAAGAGAACCAAGGCTGCTCTTGCCGCAGGTCTTAAGCCTATCGTTTGCGTAGGCGAGCTGCTCTGGGAGCGCGAGTGCGATATCACAGAGGAAGTTATCGCAAGACAGATCAAGCTTGACCTCTTTGACGTTTCCGCAGAGGACGTTAAAAAGATTGTTATCGCATACGAGCCTGTATGGGCTATCGGCACAGGCAAGACAGCAACGGCAGATCAGGCTGAGGAGGTTTGCGCATTCATCAGAGCAACTCTCGCTAAGATCTATGACGAGGAGACAGCTCAGGCTGTTACAATTCAGTACGGCGGTTCAATGAACGCTAAGAACTGCGCAGAACTGCTTTCCAAGGAGAACGTAGACGGCGGACTTATCGGCGGTGCGTCGCTCAAGGCAGAGGACTTCAATACTATCGTTCAGGCGGCTGTTGAGGGGTAATATTTAAACTGTTTATATAGCAAAAAATGTTCCGCAGGGGCAGCTTTGCGGCTGTCCCTGCGTTTTGTTAGATACGGGAAAATGAGATATGATTATAACTGCGCAGGGAGAAAAGCCTAAATTAAAAAAACGGCATATAGACGGTCTTATTGCTGGCATAATGATATTTTTGCCGATGTTAATATCTTTTGGCGTTTACTGCAAGCTTATCCCCGTTATGCTTATTGTCGGGATTTGTTATTTGGTTATGATCAAGTGTTTTTCTCTGCTGCCCGAAAAGCCGCGCAGGATATCGTCCGCTGTGCTGAGAATAGCTGCCTGCATTATGATAATTCTCTATGCGCTTGTTATTTGCGGCTTCGGCAGGGAGAGCAAGACTTTGTATCCTGTGAGAAAATGGCTTTTTATTAACTGCAATTATTCCGACAGTGGTATGTTTGATTTTTTGCCCGATGAAATTCCCGACAAGGCGGAGGATTTTAAAATGAATTTTGTTCCGCTGACGATTGGGCAGGACAGTCACGGTTCTGTTGAACTTTGCTTTTACACCGACAGCGTAGGTGCAGAGCAGTTTCAGGAACTTCCCGAGGGTTTGGGAGCAGTTCAGTACAGTATTGACAGCGAAGAAAGTGCAAAGCTGAAAAACCTGTTTTTAGATAGGGGATATGACTGTGAAAATACAGAAGCATATATTTACAAAAAAGATAACCGTAGAACGGTATACTATGCAGTTAACGAAGATATCGGATTTTGTTATCTTTATTGGTGATATTTAATTTGAGGGGGATTTGGATATGAAAAAAACAATAATTATAGCTTTTTCAGTTTGTCAGCTTTTTTTACTCACTGCTTGTGGTAATGTTGACGATGATAATTCTCAGAGCAACGCAGCTGCAAATTCCGAGACAGTTGAAAGTACTGAAAGCACGTCGGAATTACAGCTTGACAGTATTACTGTTACAATGGACAACAACAAACTTCACGAGGGCGTTGACTTTACCGATAGTGAGCTTTTGGAAAAGACAGCCGATTTTTATACGTCGGTCAAGGACAGTGGTAGTAAATCCGAGCCTGAATCGCACGAAACTATTTATGGCGGCAATTGGCTGAGTATCAAGTTATCTAATGGTTCGGTAATCTATTTTGAAAGCGGAATTGCCGATTATGTAAGAATTGACAGAGACACCTATTATATCGAAAATGACGCTGATAAGGGGTATAAGCAGTACGTTATCGATTATCTTACCGAAGAGGGTTATTGGGGTTAAGGGGCAATATACGTCAATTTATATTTAATTTATTTGGAAAGGACTAAAAACTATGTCTAAAAAACCTGTAGCACTTATTATTATGGACGGCTTTGGCTATAATCACAGCGATTACGGCAACGCTATCAGAGCCGCAAAAACTCCAAATCTTGACAGACTTCTTGCGAATTATCCGCATACGCTTATCGGCGCAAGCGGTATGGACGTCGGACTTCCCGACGGTCAAATGGGCAACTCCGAGGTCGGTCACACCAACATCGGCGCAGGAAGAATTGTTTATCAGGAGCTTACAAGAATTACAAAGTCCATTAAGGACGGTGATTTCTTCGACAATGCCGCATTTAACGCAGCGGTTGAAAACTGTAAGAAGAACGGCAGCGCGCTGCACCTGTTCGGTCTGCTTTCGGACGGCGGAGTTCATTCTCACAATTCGCACCTTTACGGTCTGCTGGAGCTTGCTAAAAAAGCGGGACTTGAAAAGGTCTATGTTCACTGCTTTATGGACGGCAGAGACGTTCCTCCCACAAGCGGAGCGGATTTCGCAGCCGAGCTTGAGGATAAAATGGCTGAAATAGGCGTTGGTAAGATCGCCTCTGTTATGGGACGTTACTACGCTATGGACAGAGACAACCGCTGGGAGCGTGTTGAAAAGGCTTACGCCGCTATGGTTTACGGCGAGGGCAACAAGAACGACAGCGCAGTCGACGCAATCAAGAAGTCCTACGCAGACGAGGTAACGGACGAATTTGTCGTACCTACCGTTATCGATGAAAACGGAAAGATCTCCGCTAACGACAGCGTGGTGTTCTTTAACTTCCGTCCCGACAGAGCAAGAGAAATCACAAGAACCTTTGTTGACGACGAGTTTACGGGCTTTGAGAGAAGAAACGGAAGATTTCCGCTTTACTATGTGTGTATGACCCAGTACGACGTAACAATGCCTAATGTTGACATTGCTTTCCGTCCGACAAGCCTTGTGAACACATTCGGCGAGTACATTTCCAAGAACGGACTATCTCAGCTCAGAATTGCCGAGACCGAGAAGTACGCTCACGTTACGTTCTTCTACAACGGAGGCGTTGAGGCTCCCTTTGAGAACGAGGACAGAGCGCTTATCAATTCGCCTAAGGTTGCCACTTATGACCTCCAGCCTGAAATGAGCGCATATCTTGTATGTGACGAGGTAGTAAAGAGAATAGAAAGCGACAAGTACGACGTAATTATTCTCAACTACGCTAACTGCGATATGGTAGGTCATACAGGCGTGTTCGAGGCGGCTGTAAAGGCTGTCGAGGCTGTTGACGAGTGTATGGGCAGGACTGTCGATGCCGTACTTGCAAAGGGCGGCGTGGCTCTTATTACTGCCGACCACGGCAATGCGGATAAGATGTACGAGGAGGACGGCTCGCCGTTTACCGCACACACAACTAATCTTGTTCCGCTTATCATTGCAGGCGCAGGAAACGTTGAAATCAGAGAGGGCGGCGTGCTTGCCGATCTTTCACCCACAATGCTGAAGATACTCGGTCTTGAACAGCCTGAGGAAATGACAGGTAAGTCGATTATTAAGTAAGAAAACTCTATGAGAGGATACTGTTGCGGTGTCCTCTCTTTTGTTAATGGGGGTGATAGTATTGATAAAAGCAATTATTTTTGACGCATTCGGGACGCTGTTCAAAGTAGTAAATGGCGGCTCTGCGAGAACTATAATGAGCTTTATCAGGCAGGCGGGAAATGTCCTTGACGAGAAAAAATTTATTGCAGAGTGGAAAGCTTACTATAAAAGAAAAACTATCTACGGAAATTTTATGACCGAGCGCAGTATATTCATATCGCGCATTCAGATGTTTTACGAAAGATACAATGTCAGCAGAAATGCAGAGAAGGATGCTGATGTACTGTTGTCCTCAGCCTATGAACGCGGAATATATCCAGAGGTGATATATTCTGTCGAAGAACTGAGAAAGAAGTACAGGGTCTTTATAGGCTCAAATACCGATAATGATGTTCTGCATTCGGTGATGAGGAGAAATAAAGTGTCCGTTGACGGAGTTTTCACATCAGAAGATATTAAATGCTATAAGCCCAATATTGAGTTTTACAATAAAATATTGTCTCGGACAGGATTGTCAGCACAGGAAACGGTTTTTGCAGGTGACTCGGTTACAGATGATGTTATAGGTGCAAAAGGTGCGGGAATGAAAGCTATACTCATTGACCGCAATAATGAATACAGCGTGAATACAGCGGATATGGTACTGGACCGACTTCCGCTGCCTGAAGATATAGACATTATACAGAGAGTAAAGTCAGAATAATAAACAAATGACCGCTTCCGTTTAACTATCGGAGGCGGTCTCATTAATTATTTATGATACTTAGAATGATTAGAAATCTGAAATCCCCTGTAAACCTGCTCCAAGAGCATTACCCTCGCAAGCTGGTGCGGGAATGTCATTCTGGACATTGACAGTTTAAAATCACACTTTTTCTTTACGGACTCGGCTATTCCAAAGGACGAACCTATTATGAAATTTATCGTGGAGTATCCGCGTGTGCCGCATTCGTCAATTTTTGCGGACAGCTCCTCGCTGGATATCTGCCTGCCCTCAATGCACATCGCTATGTTGTATACTCCGTTTCCGTCGGTGTATTTGGACATTGCATTTCCCTCGTTTTCAAGGGCTGAAAGAATTTCCTTTTCCGACGGACTGTCTGATAATCTGTACTCGTTAAGCTCAACTGTTTCAAGCTTGCAGAACGCCGACAGACGTTTAGAGTACTCTGCGGCTGCGTCCCGCCAGTATTTTTCTTTAAGCTTGCCTACGGTGATGAGATTTATCCGTATCAAAACGCCACCGCCAATCCTTCGCCCTCGGGCTTTGCAACGTGGAGGATATAATCCTTATTACGCCTGAAATGTCCAAGAGCGTTTACTGCGGACTGCTCGGCAGTCTGCGGTGTGTTGTTATGCTGGCTCAAATGGCCCAGAATAAATCTGCACACTCCGTTGTCAATAAGATCGCAGAGCTGTTTTCCGCAGTCTGTATTTGAAAGGTGTCCGTGGTCGGAGGCGATACGCTTTTTGAGATCATAGGGGTAAGGACCGTTTTTCAGCATTACCTCGTCGTAGTTAGATTCCAGAACGACCAGATCGCAGCCCCTTAAAGCCTCTGAAATCTCGGGCGTTACGTATCCCAGATCCGTGCATACGGCGCATATCTTTCCGTCCGACAGAGTGACCTTATATCCGCAGCTGGCGGGCGTGTCGTGCGGAGTTGCAAAGCTTTCTATCTGAAAATCTCCGACGGATATTTTTATACCGTCCGTTTCGCTGAGAGAGCATTGACAGTATACCTTGTCTTTTTCCGCAAGAATTTCAAGATTAGTGCGCTGGGCATATACGGGGATATTATATTTTTTCGTGAGGACTTTAAGACCCTGAATGTGATCCGAGTGGGTATGCGTCACAAAAACTCCCTGAACAGCCTCGGGAGAAAGTCCGTTGCCGCGGAGGGCGTCACATATTTTCTTGCAGGAAACTCCCGCGTCAATGAGAATTCCGCCGCGCTCGTCTCCTATGTACGTGCAGTTTCCGCTGCTTGATGAAAAAAGCGGATATATCCTAGCCATTTAATCGTCCTCCGTTATTTTGCTGAAATATTCGTCAAGGTATTTTGCCACACCGTCCTCCTCGTTGGAGGCAATAATATGATCGCATTGTGAAAGCACAGCTTGATTTGCGTTGCTTACAACGATACTTTCGTCGGAAACCTCGAACATAGGCAAATCGTTGGTGTTGTCTCCGAACGCCGTTATTTTGTCAAATCCGTACCTTTCACGGAGATATTTAACTCCGTTTCTTTTGGACGCCTTATCGGAGAAAATTTCCAGATACCACATATCCTCGCTGTAAACGTCGTTATAGTATGTTATTGAAATACCCTTGCAATCCCTTAAAAAATTGTACAGCGGAGCAAGCCTGTCCTTTTTATCAATAATGGTAAAATAAATCACGTCGGAATTAACGCTGCCGAAATCCGCCGTTTGTTCAAAGGACTTGTAGTATTTCTTTCGGCGTTCGTCATAAAAATCCTGCATTTGCTTATTCGCAAGCTCTTCATAATATGTCATCATCTGATTTTCCGAAACAGTGTACATAAAAGCGGACAATCCGCATTTTCGTATTTCGGAAATTATATGGGCTTTGATTTTGCTTTCAAGCTTGTTTACAACGGCATATTTTTCAGACTGCGGATCGTAGATCAGCACTCCGTTCATAAGAACTACGGGATATTTCAGATCAAGTCCCTTTAAAATTTTACCGGCGGACGCATAGGTGCGGGCGGTCGCAACAGTGAAATTCATATTCTTTTCGCTTATTAGCCTGTTAAGGGTATTTCTTGTGAAGTCCGAAAGCTCCGCTCCCGAATTCAGCAGAGTACCGTCCAGATCGGAAATAAAAAGCTCCATAAAACCTCCGCAGATATTGAAATTTAAATAATTTTGTGTTATACTAAAAATACGGATAAAAACCGAATTTGAAAAGGAGGAAACAGCTATGAAATATGTTTGCGACATTTGCGGATACATCTACGATCCCGAAATCGGCGAACCCGACGCAGGCGTTGCTGCGGGCACAGCCTGGGAAGACGTTCCCGAGGATTTTGTTTGTCCCCTCTGCGGCGTAGGCAAGGATCAGTTTTCACCCGCAGAATAATTCCAAAGAAATGCCGTACAAAGACCGTTTGAAGCCTTTGTGCGGTATTGCTTTAAAAAAGCAGTAATCGTTAATTCGGTTACTGCTCTTATATTCACAATTTACGGTTATCAGCCGCTGAGCTTTACCTCGTCAATATCAGGCTTGATAACTCTTTTTATATCCGCGCCAAGCCCTCTGAGCTTTTCGTCGATTTTTTCATATCCTCTTTCAATATAGAAAATATTATCAATTTCGGTCACTCCCTCGGCGGCAAGTCCTGCTATGATCATAGCCGCTCCCGCTCTCAGGTCTGTGGCGGCAACAGGCGCGCCCTTAAGCTGTCCTGTGCCCTGTATAACCGCAACCTTTCCGTCAACGGAAATATCCGCGCCCATTCGTCTGAGCTCGGCAACGTATCTGAAACGGTTGTCAAAAATGTCGTCCGTAACTATGCTGGTACCCTCCGCCAATGTCAGCAGAGTGGAAAACTGCGGCTGCATATCGGTAGGAAATCCCGGGTGCGGCATTGTTTTAAGCGAGGTCTTTTGCAGAGGACCGTCAACCCACACGTGTACGCTTTCGTCGTTTTCCTCAACGTTTACGCCGCATTTCCTCAGCTTAGCGGAAATAGACTCCAGATGCTTCGGAATAACATTGGCGATAACAACGTCTCCCTTTGTTGCCGCCGCCGCAACCATATATGTTCCCGCCTCGATCTGGTCGGGAATAGTAGCGTAGGTCACGCCCTTAAGGTAATCAACGCCCCTGACTTTGATAACGTCCGTACCTGCGCCTCTGATGTCTGCACCCATAGAGTTAAGGAAGTTCGCCAGATCAACGATGTGAGGCTCCTTAGCCGCATTTTCAATAACGGTCATACCCTTTGCCTTGACAGAGGCAAATATTGCGTTCATAGTTGCGCCGACGGTAACGAAATCAAAATATATCTGATTTCCCACAAGGCTGTCCGCCCAAACGTGATTTGCACCGTTAACGATCTCGTCGTTCGCTCCCAACGCCTTGAAAGCTTTAAGGTGCTGGTCGATAGGTCTGTCACCTAAATTGCAGCCGCCCGGCATAGGGACATAGGCTTCGTGAAAACGACCCAGCAGAGTACCGAGAAAATAGGAGGACGCTCTCATAGTCCTTGCAAGCTCGTCGGGGACTTCGGGCTTTGTAATGCCCTTTGTATCAAAATAAATGGTATTTTTATCCTTTAGCTTAACGGTAGCGCCCATTTCCCTGAGAATTTTCATACACTTGGTAATATCGCTTATCTCAGGAACATTTTCAAGTATACAGGGCTCGTCGCAAAGTATAGTAGCCGCTACCAGCGCAACAGCCGCGTTTTTTGCTCCGCTTATATTAACCGTACCTTTCAGAGGCTTGCCTCCGTTGATGACGAATTTCTCCAAATTTTAACACTCCTTACAGCGGCGCGTAAATTATGTTTATCTCTTTCGCCGCCTGTTTTTAGCCGCAGCTTTAGCGTTGTAAATGACTGCGGAATAATATTTATATGGATAACAGCAGAAAATCATATTGGAAAAATACATATAAACTGCTGTACAAGTCATTTCATAATACTTAATTATTGTAACATATCCCGTCTGAAAAATCAATAGTTTATCGGATTTTTTTCTCTAAAGCGCAAATTTTTTTGGATTTACGGTCTCAAAAATTACAGAATGTATACAATGTTATGCGCTTAAAAGCCCGAATGTAAGCGTTTTATAACTTTTCAACGTGCGTACTGTCCAAATGATTACTCACTTGACAAAAATTGCTGTGAGAAACGTCAAACTTGTACAATATTTTACACAAAAGAGCGTTCAATATTCTATGCGGAATTAAAATCCCCGATTTTATCCCCAACTGTGCGGATATGGTTAATATATCTAAAAAACGCAGGAGCTTTTGCTGTAATTTTTCTTTTATATAATGTGTCAAAAAGGTGAAAAGTGGGCATTTCCCTTGCAATTATGCAAAATATGTGGTATAATTAATTGTTATTATGAGGCGTTGTACCCTTTTGTACATTGCCTGTTTCGGGGAGGACATTGGATTTGAGAATTCTCGGCATTGACCCCGGGTACGCTATTGTGGGCTACGGGGTGGTGGATTATATCAGGGGACAATGTAAGCTTGTGGGCTACGGAGCTGTTACCACCCCTGCGGGTATGGATTTTTCTGCAAGGCTGAAGTCCATATATCTCGATATGACGCAAATTATAAAAAAATATCAGCCCGATGAAATGGGTATAGAAAAGCTGTTTTTCAACACAAATGAAAAGACCGCTATTGACGTAGCTCAGGCGAGAGGCGTTACGGTTCTTCCCGCTATTTTGGAGGGAATACCTATTTACGAATACACTCCCTTGCAGGTCAAATGCTCTATTGTGGGCTATGGACGCGCAGAGAAAAAACAGGTTCAGGAAATGACAAGGACTATGCTGAAGCTTCCGCACATTATCAAGCCCGACGATACGGCGGACGCCGTGGCTATTGCGATCACTCACGCGCTGTCGGTCAACACCAGAAAGGTGCTGGGAAAGCTTGAGCAAAGCTAAGAAAATGAAAAGGTGATTTTATGATATATTCAGTAAGAGGAAAGCTTATACATACGGAAAATGAGCTTGCAGTCGTTGAGTGCGGAGGAGTAGGCTACGCCTGCAAGACCACGTATTACACTCTGCAAAAAATTGCGGGCAGCGACGAGGTAATGCTGTACACCTACCTTGCGGTGAGAGAGGACGCCGCCGACCTGTTCGGGTTCTCAACTCAGGAGGAGCTGAAATGCTTTAAAATGCTTATAACCGTTTCGGGAGTAGGACCAAAGGCGGCGATATCGATCCTGTCGTCAAATTCTCCCTCGCAGTTTGCCCTTGCGGTCGCTACGGGGGACGCCAAAAGTCTCACAAAATGCAAGGGAATAGGAGCAAAAACGGCTCAGAGGATAGTCCTCGAGCTTAAAGACAAGATAGCAAAGGAAAATACCGTTTCGGTAAGAGGTGCTTCGGACTTTGTTCCTGCCGTGCCCCAAGGGGGAGCAGTCGGCGAGGCTGTTACAGCACTTGTGGTACTTGGCTACACCGAGGGTGAGGCGGTACAGGCGGTATCCAAGCTTGACCCGAACCTGCCTGTTGAGGAGCTTATAAAAAAAGCGCTGATCGGACTTGCTAAATTTTAACCATATAACGTTTTTTTGAATATAATGGAAGGAGTGACTGATAAATGATTGAAGAGGGAGATTTCGACTTTGACCGAATTGTTTCCCCGAAGGAAACCGAGCAGGAGACCACAGATGATTTTGAAGTCAGCCTCAGACCTAAAACACTTGACGAATATATCGGTCAGGACAAGGTCAAGGAGAATATGAAGATATACATTCAGGCGGCGAAAAAACGAGGGGACAGTCTGGATCACGTTCTGCTGTACGGGCCTCCGGGTCTGGGCAAGACCACGCTGTCAAATATTATCGCTCACGAAATGGGCGTTAATATCAGGACTACCACAGGTCCGACTATTGAAAAGCCGGGAGATCTGGCGGCTCTGCTTACAAATCTGGAAAAGGGAGACGTGCTTTTTATCGACGAGATACACAGACTTTCCAGACAAGTCGAGGAAGTTCTGTATTCCGCTATGGAGGACTATGCGCTGGATATCATTATGGGCAAGGGTCCTGCGGCTCGTTCCATAAGAATTGAGCTGAACAGATTTACGCTTATCGGCGCGACTACCCGTTCGGGACAGCTTTCCGCTCCGCTGAGAGACCGTTTCGGAGTTATACAGCATCTGGAGCTTTACAGCGTCGAACAGCTTGCGGACATTGTCGAGCGTTCCGCAGTGATCTTAGGCGTGGCGTGCGACCGAGAGGGCGCGGAGGAGATAGCCAAGCGTTCGAGGGGCACTCCGAGAATTGCCAACAGATTTTTAAAGCGGGTACGTGATTTTGCGGACGTTATAGGCGACGGAAGAGTTACGGCGGACATTGCAAAGATAGCTCTTAACCGTATGGAGGTCGATAGTCTGGGTCTTGATACTCTCGACAAACGCTTGCTTTTAATGATAATCAAGGGCTATAACGGCGGTCCCGTAGGTCTGAGCACTCTTGCGGCGGCAATAGGCGAGGAGGCTATCACTCTTGAGGACGTATGCGAGCCGTACCTTATGCAGCTGGGCTTTCTGTCAAAAACTCCGAGGGGACGGTGCGCCACTCAGCTTGCCTACGACCACTTGGGAATTTTAAAAGACGGACAGACGCACTTTTAACAATGCACAATTCACAATGCACAATGCACAATTAAGGTGCGCCTGCGGCGGATTTTGTAACTTGCGCTTTGGTGTTTACGGGAGGGATTTTGTTGGATTTCCGGATAGTTAAAATGACCTCCGATATGGCGGAGGATTTCGGCTATGTGATTTATACCGCTTGGGGCGAAACCTATCGGGGACTTATGCCCGACAGCGTGCTTGATGGACGTTCCTTGGAAAAGTGGACGGAAATGGCGGGAAAAAGGCCCGAAAATAAATTGGCGGCTGTATGCGGCGGACGGGTAGTCGGGATTGTTGGCTATTTGCCGCAGGCGAGGGATTTCGTCACAAATAAAGACAGCGGAGAGATCGTTGCATTGTATGTGCTTAAGGACTTCCATAAATGCGGAATAGGCAGAGCGCTGGTTGAAAAGGCTCTTGAGGATATCCGATATCCGAACGTAACGCTTTTCGTGCTGAAAGGCAACGAAAACGCAGTTGGATTTTACAGGAAAATGGGCTTTGAATTTACGGGAAAGGAAGTTTCCCAAGAGGTTAACGGAGATACGGTAACCGAGCTTGAAATGTTATTAAGGCGATAACTATAAATTATTATTGACATAAATGTAAGGAGAAATTGATATGGGAAGATTATTCGGAACAGACGGCGCGAGAGGCGTTGCAATAACGGAGCTTACCTGCGAAACGGCAATGCAGATAGGCAGGGCGGCGGCGCTGGTGCTTACTAAGGAAGCAAATCACAAGGCAAAAATAATTATCGGCAAGGATACAAGAATTTCGGGAGATATATTGGAGTCGGCTTTGATAGCGGGCATATGCTCCGTTGGCGCGGACGCCCATATTTTAGGCGTTGTGCCTACTCCTGCGGTGGCAATGCTGGTCAAGAAGTACAACGCCGACGCAGGCGTGATGATCTCAGCCTCCCACAATTCCGTGGAGTTCAACGGTATCAAGCTTTTCTCGGGCAGCGGTTTTAAGCTTTCCGACGAAATAGAAAACGAGATAGAGGAGCTTATTCTCGATAAGCCCGAGGAAATGAACAAACAGCTCTGCGAAGGCTCGGAGGTAGGTCATATCTACTGCGAAAAGGACGCTGTATGGGATTACATACGCTATGTTATGAAAACGGTAGATGTGGATTTCAAGGGCATCAAGGTATGTCTCGACTGTGCCAACGGCTCCGCAAGCGTGTGCGCTCAGAGGATATTCGAGGGACTTGGCGCAAAGTGCGTTATGATAAACGACAAGCCCGACGGTACTAACATCAACGAAAACTGCGGTTCAACTCATATGGAGAGCCTTAAAAGGGCGGTAGTGGAGAACAAGTGCAACGTGGGTCTTGCCTTTGACGGCGACGCGGACAGATGTCTTGCCGTAGACGAAAACGGCGAGCTTATCGACGGCGACAAGCTGCTTGCGGTATTCTCAAAGTTTATGAAAGCCGAAGGAACTCTTGCAAGCAACACCTGCGTGGTGACGGTAATGACAAATCTGGGATTTTTTAAGTTTGCAAAGGCAAACGGCATTGTTGCGACTACCACAAAAGTAGGCGACAGGTATGTTCTTGAGGAAATGCAGGCGGGCGGCTACAATATAGGCGGCGAGCAGTCGGGACATATTATTCTACTCGACCACGCCAATACGGGGGACGGAGAGCTTACGGGTACAAAACTGCTGTCCATAATGACAAAGACCGGCAAAAAGGCGAGCGAGCTTGCGGCTTGTATGGAGTGCTATCCTCAGATACTGGTGAATGTAAAGATAACCTCCGACAAAAAGGGTATGTGGGAAAAGTGCAAGGAGGTCACCGACGCCATTAAAATGTACGAGGAAAAGCTCGGCGACGAGGGCAGGATATTAGTCCGCGAGTCGGGTACGGAGCCGCTTGTAAGAGTTATGATAGAGGGCAAGCGCACGGGAATTATTACCGAGTACGCTTATAAGATTGCGGAGCTTATTGAGAATATGCAGATATGATATTTTCGTAAGAGCGGATATTATCCGTGCGAATTGAGATGCGCAATGATGTATCATTAAGGGAGTAGAGGCTTATGAAAATCTGCATAGTAAACGGACAGAACCACAAAGGCTCTACCTATCACATAGGCAGAATGCTTGCCGACAAGATAGGCGGAGAGATAACGGAATTTTTTCTCCCGAGAGATTTCGGTGAATTCTGCTGCGGGTGTACTAACTGCTTTATGAAAAGCGAGGAAAAGTGTCCGCATTATGAAAAGCTCAGCCCCATAACCAAAGCGGTCGACGAGGCGGACTTGATAATACTTACCTCGCCAGTCTATGTTTACCACTGCACAGGCTCGATGAAAGCGTGGCTTGACCATTACGGCTGGAGGTGGCTGATTCACCGTCCCGAGGGAAAAATGTTTTCAAAGCAGGCGGTGGTCATCTCCACGGCGGCGGGAGCGGGTATGAGTTTCACAAACAAAGATATGGCAGACAGCTTGTTTTTCTGGGGAATACCGAAAATATACAAAATCGGCATAGCAGTAAGTGCTACCTCATGGAATGAGATAAAGCCGTCAAAAATGCGTGTTATTGAAAAGAAAACCGATAAAATTGCGAAGAAAATATGCGGCAGTACAGTAAAACCGAGAGTAAGTCTGAAAGGCTGGGGATTCTTTACCGCAATGCATTTTGCAAATAAAAAGGGCTGGAACCCTGCCGACAGCGAATACTGGAAAGCCAAGGGCTGGACGGAAAAGAAAAGACCGTGGAGGTAAAAAAATGAAACGCGCATTTGCTTACAAAGATGAAAAATCGGATAAATTCTGGAACATAGATTACAGCGGAACTGATTTTGCCGTTAACTACGGCAAAGCGGGGGCGATAGGTAAGTATGAGGTAAAGACATTTGATACCGCGGCGCAATGCATAAAGAATGCGTAAAGTCTTATCAAAAAGAAATTAAAAAAGGGCTATACCGAGATTTTTGATTTTGATTACGGCAGTCATATTTTTCTGGACGACGAAGAGACGGGACTTCACCCCAAAACCTCGCACCCGAAATTTACAGAGCATTTTACGGAGGACTTTTATTACGACTGCGGAGAGGAGTATGCTCCCTTCGGCAGTGACGAGGGTTCGGATACGCTGTATGCGATTACCTTGGAGATAAGGAAAAAGCCGAAGCTTGATTTTTATAAATTTCCTAAAATATTGATAGAAAACGACTGGGGAATGAAGTACTATCCTGCGGACAGCGTTGATGAAAATTTCATAAAAAATATGAGCGGCGAGGAAGAAATGAACGTTGTTCAAAGCGATATGGTGACTTACGCCGCAGCGTTTGCGCAGATCAAAATGACGGGAAAAATAGATGAAAGACTTAAACTTCGGGCGATAAATGCAATTAAAAGATTTAAGCTTTGCTGTCAACGTACCGACGGAAATTTTGACGGCGGGATTACCGATAAAATGACAGAGGATTTACAGACCTTTGAAGGTGAATACAAATGATTGATTACAAGAATTGCAAAGAGTTTAAAGCAGAACAGCTAAAGAAGCTTTTTCAATCCGTTGGCTGGGTAAGCGCCGATTATCCAAACAAGCTTGTAAAAGCTTTGGAAAATTCCGATACGGTAATTTCTGCTTGGGATAAAGAAAAATTGGTTGGACTTATCAATGTCATTGATGACGGCGCGCTTACCGCATATGCGCATTATCTTCTTGTCGACCCCGATTATCAGG
The DNA here is from genome assembly GCA_030531185.1 of Ruminococcus sp. GTDB lineage: Bacteria > Bacillota > Clostridia > Oscillospirales > Ruminococcaceae > Hominimerdicola. The sequence goes on along the minus strand of JAUNOG010000005.1, from coordinate 20,114 downwards.
GCAAAGGTATCGGAACTGAGCTTGTTGAAAGAATTAAGCGTCGCTATAAAGATTATTTGTATTTGCTGCTGATAGCAGAAAATAAAGGTCTTGTTGAATTTTACAAGCAAAGAGGATTTCAGGTCGAAAACGGGGCAGTGCCAATGGCTGTTATGAATTTTGATTTAAAGGACTAAAAATATGAGATTAACAAAAAACTGGAAGGATTACAGAATATTAGATACCACCGACGGCGACAAGCTTGAAAGCTGGGGCGGGAAGATACTTGTGCGCCCCGATCCGCAGATAATATGGAAGTCGCCCAAACGTTCGGATATGTGGGAAAAGGCGGACGGAATTTATCACCGTTCCTCAAAGGGCGGCGGCGAGTGGGAGTACAGGCGCAGACTTCCCGAAAGCTGGAACGTTTCATACGGAAATCTGAAATTCATCATTCGCCCCACAGGATTTAAGCATACGGGGCTTTTTCCCGAGCAGGCGGTCAACTGGGATTTTATGTCCGACAAAATAAAAAATGCGGGACGCGAGGTCAAAGTGCTTAATCTTTTCGCATACACAGGCGGGGCAACTCTTGCCTGCGCCGAGGCGGGAGCGAGCGTTTCCCATGTCGACGCGTCAAAGGGAATGGTCCAATGGGCAAGAGAAAACGCCGCCGCTTCCGGTTTGACGGACAAACCTATCCGCTGGCTGGTTGACGACTGCGAGAAGTTTGTGAGACGTGAGATAAAGCGTGGCAAGACCTACGACGCTGTCGTTATGGATCCTCCCAGCTACGGCAGAGGTCCGGGCGGCGAGGTCTGGAAGCTGGAGGACTGCATTTACGATCTGGTGAAAACCTGCTCCGACGTGCTCAGCGATAAGCCGCTGTTCTTCCTGCTTAACAGCTATACCACGGGACTTTCTCCCTCGGTTATGGCGTATATTCTCAACGACATTCTGAGCGTACGTTTCGGCGGAAAGGTCACAGCGGACGAGATAGGCTTGCCTGTAGAGGCGTCGGGAGGAGTTCTTCCCTGCGGTTCAACGGCAATATGGACGGCAGATAAAGCAGATTGAGATAAGTAAATGGAGAAAGATAAAATGGACGACAGCAAAACCAAAAGCAGAAAAAAGAAAATCATACTTATACTGATACCTGTTATCATAATCGCATTTGCGGCGTATTCCCATTACGTGTTCAGAACGTGGGACCCCTCTGAGGCATTCGGAACGTGGAAAAGCGTCGCTCTCAACGGAAACGATATCGAGATTATCCGCAAAGGAATATATTCAAGCGGAGACACAACAGGGCTTTGCAACGGCTATGTTTTTGTGCGCTACGGATGTTCCGAAGTGGAGGCTATGAATAAAATGGGCTTTTACGATATAGGACACACCTATGAAAACGGAGCGTTTGAGTGTACGGAATACTGCACGTCGGAGAGCGGAGACCACGCCATAATAGCGGGAAAGACCTACTATCTCGGCGGTTATATGATGAAATACCGCATTGTGGGAATTTGCTGAGAGGATAACATTATGACTAAAATGCGTACCGAACAGGAAATGTTCGATTTGATAATCAATACCGCAAAGGAGGACGAGCGTGTTCTTGCCGTAATGCTCAACGGCTCACGCGCCGACCCTCATACAACTAGGGATATTTACCAAGATTACGACATAGTTTATTTTGTGACGGACGTTTCTCCCTATTGGGACAACAGAGCGTGGCTGGAAGAAAAATTCGGTAAGATCGCTGTTGTGCAGACCCCTGAAACTATGGGGCTTATCCCTCCCGACAATGACGGCAGCTTTGTGTTCCTCACCATTTTTGAGGACGGAAACCGCATTGATCTGAAAATTACAAGTCACCACTATGTCAACGACGGAGAGCCTGCCGTAGTCCTGCTGGATAAGTGCGGTTATCTGTCCGACGTAAAGCCCAATGAGGACTGCTGGTTTGTAAAAGCTCCGACGGAAAAGTTTTTTATCGACTGCTGTAACGAATTCTGGTGGTGTCTCAACAATGTTGCAAAGGGAATTGCAAGGGACGAGCTTCCTTATGTGATGAATATGTTTAACGTCTGTGTTCGCGATATGCTCAATAAAATGACAGAATGGTATATCGGAATGAATTACGATTTTAAGGTCTCTGCGGGCAAATCGGGAAAGTACTTCAGAAAATATCTTCCCGAGGAGCTTTATAATATGTATGCCGCAACCTATTCCGACAGCGATTATGAAAATATATGGAAAGCCGTTTTTACCGCCTGCGGACTTTTCCGCATAATGGCAAACGAGGTAGCCGAGAAATTCGGTTATACCTATAACAGTACAGAGGACGGTAATATGACGGATTATATGCTAAAGGTCAAAAAAGGAGAATTAAAATGAAACTCCACGATTTACCGAACATAGGCGGTGTGCTGGAAAATCAGCTTGTCGCCGTTGGAATAGATACACCCGAAAAACTCCGTGAGATCGGTACGGAGCAAACCTTTATCAAGCTGAAAGCTTATGACGGCGGTTCGTGTTTTCATAAGCTTACTGCGATAGAGGGCGCGGTTCAGGGTATCCCCAAAAAGGAGATCTCAGCCGAGCGAAAGGCTCAGTTAAGGAAATTTTTTGAAGAACTGTAATACGAGCTTACAGTAATTCGGAGGTGAAACAAATGCCACACGAAAACGGTTATATTTATATGTACGGACAGGTCATGTCCACATACGCATTTTTGCTGAGTACGGATTTTCCCGCTCCGGACGGCTACGGCGAGATAAGCGAGAAAAATCATCTGGTTGGCGGAGAAACGGGAACTGCGGCGGCTGTGCTGTGCAGTCTGGGCGCGCCTGTCAAGCTGGGAGGCACGCACCTCGGCAACGTCAACAAGGACATTATTTCAGACTACTTTGCGGACAAGTCCGCCGACATAAGCGAGCTTGCGTATGAGGATTTCGAGGGTATTGTGGATTATGTTATCATCGACAAAAACACACGCACCTGTTTCGGCGAGTGGAGCAAGCATTTTTCAAGGCAAAAGCCGTTTTATGAGCCTCCTCGGGAGCAGTCGGTACAATATGCTGTCTGTGTGGGAGCAGACCCGTATTTCGGAGACGACATTGCAAGGCTCTGCGTTAAATATTCAAAGTCCTATGTGACTGTGGACTGCGCTTATGACAGTTATATTCATAAGCACTGTGCCGTCAACTGCATTTCACATCAGCACCTTGACAGCTATTATGCCGACAAAAGCTATGACGAATTGTTTAAGCTTTACACCGACAGCACCGACGGACTGGTGATTTTCACGTTAGGAGAAAAAGGCGCGATGTACGGCAGAAAAGGAGATGAGCCGAAATACTGCGGTGCATTCAAGGTCAATGCCGTTTCCACTCTCGGAGCAGGCGACAGCTTTAAGGCGGGAGCGATATACGGTCTTTACAGAAAAATGGACGACGACAGTCTGGTACGGTTTGCCTGCGCTGTGGCGGCAGTGGCGATATCTGAATTTCCCATAGCGTTAAAACCGCCGAAATTGGAGGACGTACAGAGACTTCTGGAGAACGGCATATGAAATCACAAAAGAAGATTTTGCATACTTCTTGGGCGGCTTTGGCTTTTACTGCGGTAACGGCGGCTCTGTGGCTAAGCGTTTTCCTTGACGGCGCTTATGCGGAATTTATATCAGCAGTTATACTTACTGTTCCCTCGGTGGGAATATGGGTCTACGCTTTTGCACGAATGCTGGGATTTGAATGTACCGTATTCAAGTGCATAAATTGGACGGCTGTATTCGCCGTTGTGTCCGCTGTATTTATCGCGGTGTACAACATAAAATTCGATACAAGCGAGTTTTGTCTCGGGGAAACGGGTTATTGGATATTATCGGACATTAGCGTTGTTACGGGTGCAGTTTTCAATAAAGTAAAAAGCTATAGAAAGAAAAACTCCGCCCAATGACAGGCTGATGTTTTTGCATAAATTAACAATAATATTACGGAGGTAATTAAAAATGGGTTTCGATTTTAAGGACATCAAAAAAACTATCGATAAGGTCGAGGATAAAATTCCCGACGATGTAAAGAAAAAGGCTAAGGAGCTTGCCACCAAGGAAAATATTGAAAAGGTAAAGGACAAGGCAGGAGACCTTTTTGAAAAAGGCAAGGACAAGCTGGAAGATATTTTTGACAAGGACGACAAGAAAAAGGACAAAAAATAATGGATAATTTCATTGAAATCAAGGATCTGCACTTTTCCTATATCAACGAAATGGAAGAGCCTCCCGTTAAGACGGAGGTGCTCAAGGGCGTAGATCTCAGCATAAAAAAAGGCGAATTTGTCGCAGTACTGGGACATAACGGCTCGGGCAAATCCACTCTCGCAAAGTGCATTAACGCTATAAATCTGCCAGAGAGCGGAGCTGTCTATGTTGACGGTATGGACACTCTGGACGAGGAGCATCTGCTCCCCATAAGACAGCGTGTGGGAATGGTTTTCCAGAACCCCGACAATCAGATAGTGGCTACTATCGTCGAGGAGGACGTTGCTTTTGCGCTGGAAAATATGGGCGTTCCTCCTGCGGAGATAAGGGAAAGGGTCGACGACGCTCTTAAAACCGTAGGTATGTACGAGTACAGAATGCACGCTCCGCATAAGCTTTCGGGCGGACAAAAGCAGAGAGTGGCGATAGCGGGAATTATCGCTATGCGTCCCGACTGTATTCTGCTGGACGAGCCGACGGCAATGCTTGACCCTCAGGGCAGAGCGGAGGTTATGAAAACCATAAAAATGCTCAACGCTCAGGGCGTTACCATAGTGCTTATCACTCATTATATGGAGGAGGCGGCGCAGGCGGACAGAGTTGTGGTCATTGACAGCGGCGAGATAATAATGGATAACGTTCCGAAGAAGATCTTCTCGCAGGTGGAAATTATGAAGAATTTAGGTCTTGACGTACCTCAGGTGACGGAGCTTGCGTGGGAGCTTAAAAAGGCGGGCTTTGATATTTCTACTGAGATAATTTCCGAGGACGAATGTGTTGAAAAGCTGTATGAAATGCTGAAATAGCAATTTTATGCAGAAGAAAGGACAGGGGAGAAAAATATGTGGTTGGCTTTGATACTTCTCATAGCTTTTGCGGTGCTTGACAAAACTAAGATCTTGCAGTATAATACGCTTTTTATGAGCGTTCTGTACGTGGTGGGGATACCGTTACTGATATGCGGATATATCGGAAGTATGATATCCGGTCTGCTCAATTTGCTTGCAGATTTCGGACTTCTCAGATGTTTATCCCTTGCGTTCAATATAATGATAGCTCTGCCTATAATAATCGTACTTATTATGGCGCTGATAAAGCTTTGCAGGTTTCCAATTGACAGAAGCAGATTTAACGGTACAGACGAGGATTATACGGTAGCCTGTGCCCAAAGGCAGAGACTGCTTATGTGGATATGCTTTCCGATCCTGTGGGTGTCTGCGCTTATGGCGCTTGCTCTGGGAATTTATACGGTAACGCTTGCGGCGGGTTCAATGCTGCTTATGGCAAACCCTGCGTTCTGGTTATGCTGTCTTATCACGTTTGGGATACTGCTGGTTTGCTACGTTATTATTGTGGCGGGAGTTATAGGCGTACCGCTGTTTCTCTGCGTAGGGTTCTGCGCCCTTGCGGGAATTTATATGATAATTATGATAGCTATGACCGTAACCGTTTTGTACAGAATACGCAGCGTGTCCGGTTATTCAAAGCTTAAAAACACGGCTATGGTGATCTCAATGCTGATACCTGTCTGGAGCTTGGTTTCAATGATAGAGCTTTCAATGAAGCTGAGAGATATATCCGGAAGATAGGCGGTGTGTAATATGTTTTCAAACCTAAATGACGATATGTACAGCGGCGAGGACTATGTTCTGATGAATGACGAAGAGCCGAGATCGAACAAGCCGAAAAAAATCAAGCCGCTGTGGGGATATCCCATTACACGGCCGTTGTTCTGGGCGATATTGATTTGCGTTATTGCAGCGTCAAAGTATATTCTTGAATGGCTTGCAATTTACGGGTATTTAAGCTATGAGCTGTATATTAAGATAAAAGGCGGAATTCCGCTGATTTTGGGAGTAACGGTCTATATTATATGGGCTTTTGCGGGCGGCAGGAAAGCCGCAAGGGTAAAGTCCCGGGAAGAAATATGGGAGGAGCAGACCGCTCCGCGAAGTCCGCAGCAGAAATTTGATTTTGAATATCCGTTTACAAAAATTCTTTTCTGGCTTGCGTTTTCGCTTGCTATGGCGGGTACAAAACTTCTGCTGAATTGGGTGCCTGTCGGAAACTCCGCATTAGTGCGTTTGCTTATAAAGGTAATACCGCTTATAGTGGGAATGGCAGTCTATCTGATATGGGCGTTTGCGGGGAGGAACAAGAACATTCCCGAGGCGGTAAAGATAAATAAAATGACCTTTTTAGAGGCGTGCGGCAGCGTTCTGACCGATAAGCTTTTCTGGATATCGTGGGCTTTGACGGCAAGCGCCTTTGAAATATGCTTTGATTGGGGAATAATAGGAAACGTGTTTTGGTTAATAGTAATGTCTGCGCTTTTTGTTGACGGAAAGACAGGCAGAAGATAATTTACAGAGGAAAATAAAATGGCAGTAATTAAAACAGAAAATCTATCATACGTCTACGGAGAAAACACTCCGTTTCGCAAGGTTGCGGTGGACAATGTTAATATAGAGATCGAAAGCGGAGAAATGGTGGGTATCATCGGTCACACCGGCTCGGGAAAATCAACGCTTATCCAGCATTTCAACGGACTTTTAAAGCCGACGAGCGGTTCGGTCTATGTGGACGGCGAAAGGCTCTGGGACGATAAGTCTCAGCTGAGACCGGTGCGCTTTAAGGTAGGACTGGTATTTCAGTATCCCGAATATCAGCTTTTCGAGGAGACAGTGTACAAGGATATAGCTTTCGGTCCGAAAAATATGGGACTTTCCGAGCAGACCATAGATATGAGAATTAAGGAAACTGTGAGAATGGTAGGGCTTTCTCCCGAAATTCTGGAGAAGTCTCCGTTTGAGCTTTCGGGCGGACAGAAACGCCGTGTGGCTATAGCAGGCGTAATGGCTATGGAGCCTAAGGTTCTTATTCTGGACGAGCCTGCCTCGGGACTTGACCCAAAGGGCAGAGAACAGATACTGGGTCTTATAAGAGAATATCATCAGCAGACGAAAAACACTGTGCTGATAGTTTCCCACTCAATGGAGGACATAGCCAAGAATGTATCAAAGATACTTGTGATGAACGAGGCTAAACTTTTCTGCTATGACGAAACTGTAAAGGTTTTCCGCCGTTCTCGGGAGCTTGAGGCTATGGGCTTGACGGTGCCGCAGGTGACAAGAGTTTTCAACCGTCTTAAGGCTATGGGAATAGACATAAAAGAGGACGTTTATACTACTGATTATGCTAAAAAGGTTTTGATCGAAATGCTTAAAAACAAATAGAAGAAAATGTAAATGATAAAAATACCTTTGACCTTATCACGGCAGGGAGTATCAGTTAATAAAATATAGATTTTGGAGGAATATACCTTGATAAAGGATATTACTATTGGACAGTACTTTCCGGGCAAGTCGGCGGTACACAGAATGGACGCAAGAATAAAGATAATACTTACAGGCGTGTTTATCGTTATGCTGTTTATGGCGGACAACATAGCGGGTCTCGGCGTGGGAATAGCGTTCACTATACTGATTTTTCTCATCTCAAAAATTCCTGGGAAAATGATGTTAAAGAGCCTTAAGCCTATCGTTCCCATTATAATTTTCACAGCGATACTCAACCTGTTTTTCATAAGAACGGGTGACCCTTATTTTGAGTGGAAATTTATAAAAGTTACCGACGAGGGCGTAGATACGGCGATATTTATGGTGGTGAGAATTCTCTGCCTTATTGCGGGAACTTCCTTGCTTACCTATACCACTTCGCCTATCGATTTAACGGACGCTATCGAGCGGCTTTTGTCTCCGCTGAAGAAAATCAAAGTACCCGTACACGAACTGGCAATGATGATGACTATTGCGCTGAGGTTTATACCTACGCTTATTGAGGAGACGGACAAGATAATGTCCGCCCAAAAGGCAAGAGGAGCGAATATGGAGGACGGAAATCTCATTCAGAAAGCAAAGTCGCTGATACCTATTCTTATCCCTCTGTTTGTGGCGTCATTCAGGCACGCTGAGGAGCTTGCGCTTGCAATGGAGTGCCGCTGCTATCACGGCGGAGAGGGAAGGACCAGAATGAAACAGCTTAAACTCGGTATACTTGATTTGTGGGGAAGTCTTTTCTGCATAGCGTTCCTTGCGGGAGTTATAGTTGTAAATCACTTGATCTAGGAGATTTGGAGGGAAACAAAATGTCAATGCTTGGTACATTTGCGGATATGGAGCAGGACGATAAAATCAAAGCTCTGGAACGAAAAATCAAACAGCTTGAGAGAAAGCAGAACGGAGGTAACATTATGTCAAAAATGATAAGCTCGCTTGTAGGATACGACTGCACCGTAACGATAGACTTTGATGATTTAAAATGCAGGGTCTTAGAGGCGGACGAGGAATGGATAAAGCTTTTGGTATACGGTAAAAAAGGGGATAAGACCGTTATTCACCGCATAGAGAATATCGATAAGATAGAGCTTGATTAAGAGGATATATGAAATATTTCAAGGTAACTATCGCCTACGACGGAACGGCTTACCACGGCTGGCAGAGACAGCAGAACTCTCTTGCCGTTCAGGAGGTTTTCGAGGATGCGCTTGAGGACTTGACGGGACAGAAGATCGTGGTTCAGGGCTGTTCACGGACCGACGCAGGCGTTCACGCAAGGGAATATGTGCTCAGCTTTGCTCTTGACAGTACCATAAATTGCAGGGGGATACAGTTCGGTATGAACTCCAGACTGCCCGACGATATTGCGGTGCTGAAATGCGAGGAGGCGGACAGCGGATTTCACGCAAGGTATCATTGCATAGGCAAGGAGTACGAGTACATAGTCCATAACAGTCAGGTGAAAAATCCTTTTTATAAGAATACCGCTTTTCGGAGCTGGTATCCTATAGACGCAGCAAAAATCAACAAGGCGGCGCAGGCTTTTGTGGGAACGCACGACTTCAAGGCTATGTGTTCCTCAGCCTGCACCAAGGAAAACACAGTAAGGACAATTCATCATTTCAATGTCAGACGTGACGGGGACTTTGTTATCTTCAACGTCTCGGGAAACGGATTTTTGTATAATATGGTCAGAATTATGGTAGGAACGCTGTTGTTTGTCAACGAGGGAAAGATCGGTGAAAATGCGATACCCGATATCTTAAAGTCCCTTGACAGAACAAAGGCAGGCAAAACGGTCCCGCCTCAGGGCTTGTATCTGAACAAAGTATTTTATAACGAGGGATATGACGGATTTGAGCAGGAATGATAAGAACAAAAACCGCAGAAAATTCCAAAAGGAACTGAAAACGGGCAAGGTCGAAAAGACCTTTCAGGTCGTGACCGAGGAGGAGGTCTCGGCGAATAAGGCAGATAAAAAAACTCCTCCCGATATAACTCTGCGTGATTTAGAGAACAAAACCCGCCGTAAAAAACGTCGGGAGCAGGATAACGGGGCGTCCCGCCAGGAGCAGATAAAGATAACCAAGCACGCTGAGGCGCAGGAGGACTATAAAGAAAAAAAGCCTCAGACGTCTGCGGTTTCCAAAAAGGATAAAAAGAAGAAGTCCGATAAATCAAAGGACACTAACGTTACGGATATAAGAGCCGCAAGGCAGAAGGAAAAGAATAAAAAGCGTATCAAGAACATAATAATTCTTGTGATAATAGCGGCGTTTGCCGCAGGAGTATATCTGCTGAGAGACATATGGGTCCCAAAACTCGAGGGGATACTGGATTATCCTCACGACACCATTGTCAACGACGGCAAGAAGAAAAAGGGCAATTTCCCCATTTCCTTTGAGGAAAGCTCGGTAAGCGGCATCACTCACCTTGACAATTATCTTGTAAGTCTTGACAAAAATCATCTGGTGATATACAATGAAAACGGTGAGGAGACCAATTCCTACAATCATAACTATGCGGACCCCGAGCTGAAAACGGCGGTCAAGAGAATGCTCCTTTTCGATAACGGCGGCAGTTCCTTTAAGGTAGTCAACCGCAAGAACGAGCTGTACGAAAAGAGCATTGACGGCAGGATTGTGCTTGCGGACATAGCCGACAACAGCAACGTGGCGATAGTCACCGAGGGAGATAAATATGCGTCGGTGCTCACCGTTTACGACAGCAACGGCAGCGAGATATACACTTGGTCAAGCACGACAAGAATTCTCAGCGTGTCCTTTGCTAAGGGCGGAGACGGCTGTTATGTAACGTCGTTTTCGTCAAAGGGAGGCTCTATCCGTTCTGTGGTGAGGTATTTTAAATTTAATTCCACACAGGAGGCTATGAAGAGCGAGCCGCTGGATATTCTTGCTCTTGAAGTAATGGAAAACGACAACGGAGATTTCTGGGTAGTGGGAGATACGGCTTTCTGCAAGCTTGACGGCAGCGGAAATCTTATACTCAGCTATGAATATTCAAGCAGTCTTGTGGACTACGACCTGTCGGCTGAATGCGCGGCTTTAGCCTTTAACGGCATTCAGCGCAAGTCTACGGACATCGTAATGTTCAACTCGGACAGCGACAGCAAGACCTCGGACAGTCAGATATATACGGACGACGGCTGTCCGAAGAGAATGTACATTGAAAACGGCAAGATCATACTTTTAAAGGAAAATAACATCGAGGCTTATGATTTTTCAGGCAATCTTCTCGCCACAGCGGACGTTTCAACTGAATATGTCGACTTTACATTCTTCAACGAAAATGTTTATTTCTTAGGCTATCGCGAGATAAACAAGATAGCTTTCAGCACCTGATACGGAGGTTTTATATGGCGTTATTACTTGACGCGGCGGTTATCCTGATAATAATAGTTACGTCCGTCACAGGGTATCTCAGAGGCTTTATCAGATATGTGATATGTATGCTGGGCACTCTGGCGGCGGTGATAATAAGCGTTTTTCTGTCCTCGGCTCTTACTGAGCCTGTGTATGACAGATATTGCAGACAGCCCGTTTCGTCGGCTATCGAGCAGGCTCTTGAAAGCGTGGACGTTACGTCCTATGTGCGGCAGGAGCTTGATGAGCAGGGCGCGGGAGGCTACCTTAACGACGACGAGCTTAAACGCGCGCTCTCCGCAGGAGGAGACCTGTCGGAAAACATCAGTGAGATGCTGTCCGACAAGGGGGCGGACAGCGAGACCTGCCTTCAGATAAAAGAGCAGTTTTCTGATTTTTTTGACAACGAGATGACCGACAAGGTAAGGGAGCAGTACCAAAAAAGCGGTCTTGACGAGGCTGTGGGAGACATCGAGATATCGGCGGAGCAGCTTCGGGAATGCGTAACTATGCTGTGCTCCGACGATAAGGCGCAGGCGGCTGATTATCTGGAGGAAAACGCAGTAAAGCCTGTGGTCTGCGGCTTAGTGAGGATCGTTCTGTTCATAGCGCTGTTTATTGCGGCGGAGCTTATCCTGAAGCTGATACTTTTTATTTCGGGAGTGTTCACAAAGCTTCCCGAGCTTAATGCGGCGAACCGCTTTGCCGGACTGCTTCTCGGAGCGGTAAAGGGTATCCTTTATACTGCTCTGATAGCCTTTATGCTGTGCGTGCTTGTGAACGCGACTTATGACAGTCTGCCGCAGTTCAATTCGGAAATAGCCGACAGCACCTATATTTTCAAATATTTCTTTGATTTTTTCTATAAGTAACGGAAAGGAGAACGAATTATGATAATGTGTTCAAGATGTAAGACCCGTCCCGCGGTAGTCTTTATATCGTCTACAAATCCCACAGACCCTTCCAAAAACCTTAAAAACGAGGGTCTGTGCCTAAACTGCGCGAGGGAGCTTAAAATTCCGCAGGTCGAGGACTACATCAAGTCAATGGGTATCTCCGAGGACGATATCCAAGCGATGAGCGAGACTATGACCGATCTGGCTGAGGGAGAAGATTTCGAACTTGGCGGCAGCAATACTATGCCGAACTTTCTCAGCAATCTTTTCGGCGGCGAGGGAACTAATATGTTCCAGAACCTTGCAAATTCATTAGGCGGAGGAGCGGCGGCGGACAAAACTCAGCGTCCCGCAGGCGGCAAGGAGAAAGCCGAAAATGAGCCCAAGAAAAAGAAACTGAAATTTCTTGGCAGCTACTGCACCAATCTTACCGAAAAGGCAAGAGAGGGAAAGCTCGACAATATTATCGGCAGAGATAAGGAGATATCAAGAGTTATCCATATCCTCTCGCGCCGGCAGAAGAACAATCCCTGTCTGATAGGCGAACCGGGAGTAGGTAAAACCGCTATCGCCGAGGGTATCGCACAGAAAATAGTAAGCGGAGACGTGCCGTTCCATTTGCAGGGCAAGGAGGTTTATCTTCTTGATTTGACCGCGCTTGTGGCGGGCACTCAGTTCAGAGGCCAGTTTGAAAGCCGCTGCAAGGGTCTTGTTGAGGAAGTCAAGAACGAGGGCAATATCATTCTGTTCATCGACGAAGTACACACCCTCGTGGGTACGGGAGACTCCGAGGGAACTATGAACGCGGCGAACATTTTAAAGCCCTCGCTGTCAAGAGGCGAAATTCAGGTCATCGGCGCGACTACCTTTAAGGAATACCGCAAATATATCGAAAAGGACAGCGCCCTTGAAAGACGTTTCCAGCCCGTGACTGTAAGCGAGCCTACCGTTGAGGATACTGTAACTGTGCTCAACGGAATAAAACAGTACTATGAAAATTACCACAGAGTACACATTTCCGAGGACGTTCTGAGAAAGTGCGCAGTGCTGTCCGAGAGATACATCAACGACAGATTTCTTCCCGATAAGGCTATCGATCTGCTGGACGAGTCCTGCGCTTGCACAAGTATCAGAACTCCCGAGATCGCAGAGTATGACAGTCTTAACGGCGAGCTTAAAAAGCATGAGGAGCTTGTCGAAAGCTACGAGGCAAGCGAAAATCCCGATTATGAAATACTTGCAACTGAAAAGGCTGAGATACTCCGTATTCAGAACAGACTGAAAGAAGTCGAGGAGACCCTTAAAAACGTATATGTCACAGACGAGGACCTTTCAAAGGTGATCGAGCTTTGGACGGGAATTCCCGCAAATAAGATAGCTGAAACGGAATATGAAAAGATCAAAAATCTGGGCGAAAGACTGTCCGCAAAGGTCATCGGACAGCAGGAGGCTGTGGACAAGGTCGCAAAGGCTATCAGACGTACAAGAGTACAGCTTTCAAAACGCCGCAGACCTGCTTCATTCATTTTCGTCGGACCGACAGGCGTGGGTAAGACCGAGCTTGTAAAGGTACTGGGCGAGGAGCTTTTTGACGCTACAGAACCTCTTATAAGAGTTGATATGTCGGAGTTTATGGAGAAGCACTCGGTATCAAAGCTTATCGGCTCGCCTCCGGGCTATGTGGGCTTTGACGAGGCGGGACAGCTTACCGAAAAGGTACGCAGGAGACCATATTCCGTCGTGCTTTTCGACGAGATAGAAAAGGCTCACCCCGACGTAATGAACATACTTCTGCAAATCCTTGACGAGGGAAAGATCAACGATTCTCAGGGCAGGAGCGTGTCCTTTGAGAATACGGTCATAGTAATGACATCAAACGCAGGCTCAACGGATAAGGATACGGGCGTAGGCTTTAATAAAACCGAAAACGAAATAGCGCAGAACAAGGCTATGAAAGCTCTGCGCGAGTTCTTAAGACCCGAATTTCTGGGCAGAGTTGACGAGATCGTGGTATTCAATCAGCTCACCGAGGAGGATTACGCAAAAATCGCAGGTCTTATGCTTGACGAGATGAAGGCTCCTTTGGAGGAGAAGAATATCCGTCTGAGATATGACGAAAAGGCGCTGAAACTCATTGCGAAGAAGTCCCATAATCAGAAACTTGGCGCAAGAGACATCAGACGCGTTATCCGCAGCGAGGTCGAGGATAAGATAGCAGAGGTTATCATAGAAAAGGGTGAAAACGGTATCAGCGGACTTGCCGTAACGGCAGTTGACGACGAACTGAAAGTCGAGGTAATATAGCATAAAATAAATTCGGTGCACATTAGCGGAGATATCCGTTAACGTGTGCCGGTTTTATATATTATGACGTGCTCTCGGCAAGTTCTTGCTTTGAGGGAACGGTATTTTTTCTGAACAGCAGCTTGAATACCGTTCTGATAGTATGCTGTTTAATGTAAAATAGTAGTTAATATGTCAAAAGATAAAAATACACGCCTAAACCTTTTGTTAAACTGTTAAATTCCGTGAACTGTAAAATGTATACTTGACAAGGTTTTACGAAAGTGTTAAAATTATATAAAAGGGGATTTGCTGATGTTTATAGACGAGATTTCAGATTACGGATATTCTAAAAGGTATACGGTGTACGATAAGATCAACGGACGAATAGTGATGAATACCGACAGCTTTTGCGACGCCAGCCGGTATATCAGAAAGCATTCCCATAAGACTTGTTCTAAATATGTTATGTACGATAAGAGACTCAGGACCTGTGATGCGGGAAAAATCCGAGAGGCGGCAGAAAAATAACGGCGCTTGCGGGAATGTATTTTGTATAATGCTATTGGAGGAATTTTTATGACCTTGCAGGAAATTACAGACGTTTCGGAAAAAATTGTATTCTTCGGCGGTGCGGGCGTTTCCACGGAAAGCGGAATTCCCGATTTCCGTTCAGTCGACGGGCTTTATAATCAGAAGTACGATTATCCGCCCGAAGAGATATTGAGCCATACATTTTTCAGACGTAAAACTGCGGAGTTTTACCGTTTTTACAGAGATAAAATGCTGTGCCTTGACGCTAAGCCCAACAAGGCGCATTTAAAGCTTGCCGAAATGGAAAGAAAAGGCAAGTTGTCCGCCGTTATCACTCAGAATATCGACGGACTTCATCAGGCTGCGGGAAGTAAACGCGTACTCGAACTGCACGGCTCTGTGCTGAGAAATTACTGCGAGGACTGCGGCAAATTCTACACGGCGGCGGATATTTTAGCCTCCGAGGGCGTGCCTGTCTGCTCCTGCGGAGGAATTGTCAAGCCCGACGTAGTGCTTTACGAGGAGGGGCTTGACGATAAGACCGTGACAGAGGCTGTCCGCGAAATACAGTCCTGCGACACACTGATAATTGCGGGAACTTCGTTGACAGTGTATCCTGCGGCGGGAATGGTGAGATATTTCAGAGGAAAGTATCTCGTGCTTATAAACAGGGACGAAACGCCTATGGACGGCTCCGCAGACCTTGTTATACACGACAAGGTAGGCGAGGTGCTGGACAGTCTTGTTATTTAATTAAAAAATATGCAGAACGGAGCGTTGAAATGCTTGACCCGCAGATAAGAGACAAGCTGTTCTTTCAGCTTGAAACGACATCGGAAAAGATACGCATATTTGAAGAAGTCATAATCGGGAAATCCCGATGTGACTTTTTTGCTGTGACCGACAAGCTAACGGGATATGAGATCAAAAGCGACGCCGACAGTTATGCGAGACTGAAATCACAGGTGAAAAGCTACGACTTGTTTTTTAATGAAAATTATCTTGTTGTGGGAAAATCTCATCTGAAAAGCGCCGAAAAGCACATTCCCGATTACTGGGGAATAATCTGCGTCGGCGAAACGACGGAGTTTGTGAGGAGTGCAGATCCAAGTCCTAAAGTCAAAATGACAAATCAGCTAAGACTATTGTGGAAACGCGAGCTAAGACATATACTCGATAGGTATAATCTCCCGAAATATCCGCAGAAAAGCCGTCAATTTATCACAAAAAAGCTTGTGGACTGCATAGACGGGCAAATGCTGCTCGGTGAAATATGCGCCGAGCTATTTGAACGCGACTATATCGACGAGGGATTTGAAACGGTAAAAAGCCTTGCAAAACAAAACGGACTGAACTTATAGTACAAAAAAACGGATGGCTTCAAACCGTCCGTTTTTGAATATCCGGATACATCAATCCCACAGCTTTGCAGGATAAACTCCGTCCTCGATAAGCTTTGAGATAGCCGCTTTTACGCTTGGCTTATCCTCAATGTAGGTGACGCCAAACCACTTGTCGTTGCTTTCAAGCAGCTTGCAGTCCGCCTCGCCCGATTTTATCAGCTCGTCAATTCCCGCAGGCAGCAGGAATTCCGCCGTAATATTGTCAAGGTTCTTTGAAAGAAATTCTTCAAACTGTTCGTTAAGCCTGTCGATAAACTCGGGAGGACAGCCCCACATATTCATTGAAGCGTAGCTGTTTTCGTTCAGCTCCGTGGTTTCCTCCTTGCCTGAGTAGACCTTGCCGTCGGGCTCTCTGCGGATATTATATGTCTCCACAACGTCTACCATCATACCCTCGTCGTTTACTTGGCATATTCCTCTGTTTACCGAGCCGTATTCGCTGAGAGTGTTTTTCAGCACAAAGCCCGCCATTGAAAGGTGAAGCTTATCGCTGCCGTGATCCTCAACGAGGAAATCGTGCAGCTTTTTAAAGGACTCCTTGCCGTAGAAATCGTCTGCGTTGATGACCGCAAAAGGCTCGTTGACAACTCCTTTGCAGCAGCATACGGCGTGTCCGTGACCCCACGGCTTAACTCTGTCGGCAGGAAGTTTATAGCCCTCCGGGAGACAGTCAAGCTCCTGATAAACATAGTCTACCTTGACGTACTTGGAAATCCGATTGCCTATCATTTCGTCAAAAGCCTCTCTGATGTCTTTTCTGATGATGAAAACGACCTTGTCAAAGCCTGCCTGTACTGCGTCAAAGACAGAATAATCCATAATGATCTCACCGTTGGGACCGAACGGTTCAAGCTGTTTGATACCGCCCTTGAAACGTGAGCCCAGTCCTGCCGCAAGAATAACCAATGTGCAACTCATAATTGTGTTCTCCAATCCTATTTTTTGAAAATAATAATACGCTGATTTTATTATGCTTATTATCTCATACTTTGCAGATTTTGTCAATAGTGTTCACGTTTACACGATTATGAATATATTATAAACTTTTAAGGGGGAATTATTATTATTCGGACAGCAAAAACGCCGCAATAAATACTTGACAAAAAGCAAGTAAAGTAGTATAATCGTAACAAATAATTACAATAGGAGTGAAATGTGTGGCGAAAACTGCATTGATAACGGGCGCAAGTTCGGGTATAGGACGTGAAACAGCAAAAATTCTCAGCAAAAAAGGCTTTAAAGTCATACTTACCGCCAGACGGGAGGAAAGGCTCAGAGAGCTTGCAGACAGTCTGCCGGGAAAGTCGAGGATCATAACCTGCGATCTTTCCGAAACAGAGGAATGCATACGGCTGTATGAGACAGTCAAGAACGAAAAAATATCTGTTTTAGTGAATAACGCAGGCTTCGGCAAGCTGGGAGAATTTACAGAAATTCCGCTTGAAGCCGAGCTGGAAATGATAGATGTGAACGTCAAGGCTGTACACACGCTGACAAAGCTTTTTTTGAAGGATTTCAAAGCGGCTGACAGAGGATATATCCTCAATGTAGCCTCTTCAGCAGGATTAATGCCCGGGGGACCTCTTATGGCGGCGTACTATGCCACGAAAGCATATGTTGTAAGCCTTACAAGCGCAGTGTATCAGGAGCTAAGGAACGACGGCTCAAATGTGCACATCAGCGCGCTTTGTCCGGGACCTGTTGATACTGAATTTAACGATGTGGCGCAGTGCAGTTTTGCAGTCAAGGGAATAACTCCTGAGTATTGTGCAAAAAAAGCTGTCGAGGGAATGTTTGGAGGAAAGCTGATAATCGTTCCCGAAACAACTATGAAAGCGGGAACGGCGGCGTCAAGGATACTGCCGAGAAAGCTTATTTTAGGTATGACAGGCGGAATTCAGAGCCGAAAAAAGCAATAATAGGCGTTTTCAAATTAATATAAAGTTTCAAATGATTGCATAATGACAATATTTTCTATGTTATAGCTAATTTTTGATGTGAAAAATTGTTAAAAGTGTATAAGAAAACGTTATCACATTTGGTTATAAAGTCGATTGAAATTTTGGCTGAAATAAAGTATAATACAAATAACTAATAAAGAAAGGAAGTTTTATAAATGAAACTTAAAAAGATTTTTGCAGGTATGTCCGCACTTGCAATTGCGGCTACAATGTCTATGGCTGTTTCTGCGGCAGATCCCGCTTCTAAGGAGTATAACTTTATTTTGATCACAACAGATATTCCTTGTGAAGTAAACGATGACGATCAGGCTGTTGTTAACGACAGCGTTGTAACATGTAAGGATTTGACACTTAAAATCGGCGATCAGTCTTTCGATGTTACGGTTGCTCCTCAGAAGACAGATGAGAAATATCTCTGCTTTGAGATCATTAATAAGTGGAATACCAAGCTTGAGTCACAGGTAAGCGATTATGCAGTTGCAGGCGAAGGCGAGTATCTTGAAGTAACTTTTACAATTGAAGGTCTCGGCGATACATCAGGTAATGCAGGTATTGCATTCCAGGCAAATGATACTTGGGATTTCCGTAATACAAACGGTTCCGATACTTCTGATTTTGCTCAGCCGGCATGTTTCCCCAATCCAATCGTTGGTCTCTCCGGCGGTACAGGCGGTTATGATACCAATGTAGATGTAAGCGATACAGCAGTCAACGGTGACGGTACTTATACAGTAAGCATTGCACAGAGCGGTACAGTTAATTCCGATCCACAGGTATTTGATGACGGCACTACAAACGAGGGTTGGAAGTGGGCTGCTAACGCTGTTGCATGGACCGATGAAGTAAATTCAAGCACAGACAGCAGCAATTCCAGCAGCACAAGCGGTACAGACAGCAAAACTGACAGCAATTCAAGCAAGGCTGACACAAGCAGCTCAAAGAGCGGCAGCACAAGCTCAAAGTCAAGCGGCACATCAGGCAGCACGTCCAAGTCAACATCAACAGCAGCTACTTCTTCAACAAGTTCAACTGCTTCTGATAACACTAACTCCGCAACAGGCGCAACAGCAGGTATCGCTCTTGCAGGCATAGCTCTCGCAGGCGCTGCTTTGGTAGTTTCTAAGAGAAAGTAATTTTTCTTTGAGAAAGTAATTTGTTCTCAGCAGAGATTTAAAGAATGTTTTAGGCTCCCGATTTTCGGTCGGGAGCCTTTTGCGTTTGGAATTGTAAACGTTATCTGTGACAAATATACAAAAATCAAGCATTATTATCGTATTAAAATTCAGTGCTTTTTGTAAAAAAAAATTAAAAACCCCTTGATTTTTACGAATAATTCTGTTATACTATTAATAAGAATTGAAAGAACAATTCGAAAAATTTTCTTGAAATTTGGAGGAGATTAAAAATGAAAATTTCTAAGATTTTCGCAGGTATGTCTGCACTTGCAATGGCAGCTACAATGGCTATGACAGCCAGTGCTGCTACTACTATTAGTGTAGATGGTCCGGAAACAAATTTTAACAGTGCATTTCCTAATTACACAAATGCTGAGGGTGAGGAAGTAGGAGATTTCATTGATGCTAATTCTTTGACTGCCGGTACAGCACTTGATGTAACTGTAAACTTTGAGTGGACTAGTGTAGGCACAGACAGCGGTTATATACTTATAGCGCCCTGTCATGCTGCATCCGGTTGGTCGTCTCTTTTTAAAGAGGGCAATCTTGAAAACGTTGCTTCTAAGGATGCTTCTACTCAGGATGAGGAAACAGGCAAATGGACAGATCCTGATGGCAATGTAGTTGACTATGTTGTACAGCCTGACGGCTTTATTGTTTGTGGAATTCAGGAGTGCAATTCAATTAGCTTTACTGTTAGTTCAGCGGGCGTTGATTCTATGATTGAAGCTGCAAAGGCTGAAAATGGTTATGACGGTCTTGTATTTAATGCTTATGGCGTTAAGGTTACTTCTGTTGAAGTTTCACAGGATAATGTCAAGATGAATTCTGAAATGCAGACTGGCGGCGATGAGTCATCAAATACAGATACATCGTCAACAGGTGATACATCATCATCAAAGGC
>JAUNOG010000004.1 GCA_030531185.1 Ruminococcus sp. | reverse complement strand
AACGAAGTCATCGAGGACGGTAAGATCGCCAAGGTACTGGGTACGGAATTCGTAGCCAAGCTGAAAGAATGGGACGCTCTCATTGCCAAAAAGGGCGAGGAGCCGTTCACGCTGGTCATTCTGGGTGAGTTCAAGCGAGGCAAGAGCACAATTATCAACGCTTTGCTGGGAAAACAGCTTGCGCCTATAAACGTTACTCCCGAGACATATACTATTAATGAAATTTCATTCGGTCACGTTCAGAGCGTGGAGGCTATACTTGAAAACGGACAGAGAGTTCCGCTGGTGCTGGAGGATATAACAAGGGAAAATCTTGAAAGAAGAATGAAGCTTTTCCCTGCAAAAATTTCCAGCGTACAAATAAAGGACAACGCTCCCATACTTAAAAATATCAGAATTGTTGATACTCCCGGTCTTTCCGATCTGGAGAGCCTTGACAAGCAGGTTCAGGAGTATATCGTTAATGCGGACGCTATTATGTACGCGGCGTCCTGCCTGCTGCCGTTTTCCGAGACGGAACAGATATTCCTAGCAAGTCATGTTCAGCCGCAGAGGTTCGGTATGCTGTATGTGCTTGTGAATATGATAGACGCTCTCAATTCTCAGAGTGACGTTGACAAGATAATGAGGAGATTTAAGGGCATTGCCGAAAGGATAGTTCCCAATGCGATAGTTTACGGCATAAGCGGAGGAGACGAGCTTAAACGCAAGCTGGGCGAGGAGCGTCCTATAGACAAGGGTACGCGGGAGTTTTACGAAACGCAGTTTTTGCAGTTCGAGCTGTCGCTTAAACGCGATATTATTATGCAGAAGGACGTTATCCGTTCAAAGCGTGTGCTTACAATGCTCGATCAGATGTGCGAGGAAATAAACTCGAAGCTGAGAATTATCGGCGATATGACGGAGCTTGACAAGCAAAAGCTTGAGGACAGGGCGAGAGAGTTCGAAGCGCAGTGTACCGAGCTGCAAAAGGCTCTCGAGGATAAGAAGCCTGCGCTGCACCTTTCTATCCTTGAAATGCAGCAGGAGGCTGAAAGCTGGATGTACGAATTTTTTGCCAAGCTCAGGACGAGCATTCTTGAATGCAGGGCAAAGGACGATAACGGAAACGATATTTATTCTCCCGACGATATTGAAAAGTATTTCTATTCGTTCCTGATGGAAAAGGTGGGGGAGGCTTACCGCACCTGTATCGAGTTCCACAGAGACAGGATAACCGAGCTTGTTGAAAAGATGAGCAGAGAGCTAGCCGCCGCACTGGGCATAGACGATATGTCCGAGGTCACTAAGGCTCCGTCGGTGGAAAGAATAATGATGTCGGTGAATAAGAACGTTACCAGAAGCGTAATGGGCGTTAAGCTGTTCGGCACCAGCGAGACATTCCCGCCTGCGGCTATGAGTACATTCAGCAGTATTCTGAAAAAGAAAAAGCAGACGGATATTATCGACATTGCTCTTGAAAATTACGACGATATCAGAATGGGTATCGTAAAGGATATCAAGACGGTGTATCAGGATCTGGAGGTCAAGGCGGCGTCAAGACTGGACAGTCTGTATCAGTATCAGGTCGAAATGGGCAGAGACGCTCTTAATCAGGCAAAGGAAATGATGAACCGATACGACGCGGACGAGATAATCGCAACGCTTAACGAGGCGAAAAAGCGTATGGAAAAACCCAGCGCACTGCTCAAAGAAAAAATGCAGTAAAGAATATTTTAAACATAAGCGCATATCTGTGCGAAACCGCAGATATGCGCTGTTTTGCGTGCTTTTGTGAATGCAGTGCGCGTTTATAGCCTTATAAATATAAAAATATTAATTTGTGAAAAACGTATAATATCTTTATATAAATTTGTATGTTTTACAGAAATGTAAATAAACTATTGCAATTTGTGAAGAAATGTTGTATAATAATTGTGGGAGGGAAAGAAAATGGCTATGGACAGAGATACTTTAACTGAATGCGGCGTTTGCTACGACGAGGGGGTTGAGAAATTTCTTGGGGAAAAGGAGCTTTATAACGAGCTGCTTGTTAATTTCCTCACGGATAACACTTTTGACGAGGCAAAATCCTGCGTGGAAAACGAGGACTATGAGGGCGTGCTGAGAACGATACACGCTATGAAATCGGTGACGGGGACGCTGTGTATGAATAAGCTTTACCGAAAGTGCTGTCAAGTTGTGGACGCTGTAAGGGCAAAGGAATTTGCTTGTACAAGGTCCGCTTTTGACGAGGCGTACGGAATGTATAAGACCATATTCAAAGCGATAGAGGCTGGAAAGGAATAAACTATGAAATATCTGATAGTTGTGGATATGCAGAAGGATTTTGTAGACGGCCCTCTCGGCTCGGAGCGGGCGCAGGCTATCGTCGGTAAGGTCTGTCAAAGGATCGAGGAATACAAGACGTCCGGCGGACGGATCTACGCAACGCTTGATACTCATTTTGAGAATTATCTCGATACTGCGGAGGGCAGAAAGCTTCCCGTAAAGCATTGCATAAAAAATACCGACGGCTGGAGACTTGATGAAAGGGTGTCCTCTGCTCTGGGAGACAGCGTCAAGCTTGTTGAAAAGCTTACCTTTGGCTCTGTGGCTCTGGCAAAGGAGCTTGCGGACAAGCTGAACGAGGGCGACGAGGTGGAGCTGTGCGGACTTTGTACGGATATATGTGTGGTGTCCAATGCGTTGCTGATAAAGGCGTATGCGCCCGAAACGGAAATAACAGTGAGAGCGGACTGCTGTGCAGGCGTGACGGAAGAAAGTCATAATGCGGCTCTGATGACAATGCGGTCTTGCCAGATCAATGTGAAATAAAAAACTGCTGTCCGAATTTTTTACGGACAGCAGTTTTTAGTTATACCCTCGATCTCCAGCAATTTAAGTTTTCTGCCAACGCCCCCTGCGTAGCCCGTTAACTTTCCATTTGCTCCTAATACCCTATGACACGGTATTATCACCGAAATCGGATTACGCCCTACCGCTCCGCCGACAGCTTGCGGGGACATTCTTTTCAACCCTTTCATTTGTGCAATTTCAGCAGCTATTTCTCCGTAGGTCATAGTTTTTCCGTATGGGATATTTCTGAGAATTTCCCACACGGAAATTCTGAACTCCGAACCCGCAGGATTTAAGTCGGGTGTGAAATCGGGAATTTCTCCGCTGAAATAAATATCAAGCCATCTGCTCGTTTCGTCAAATACGGGCAGATTTTTTTCTTCGGCACAGCCGATAAGTCCTGCGGGGAAATATTTCTGCCCGTCGAACCACAGACCCGTAAGAGAATGTCCGTCGCTTGCCATAGTCATTTCCCCGAGCGGCGAGAAGTATTTGTAAATGTACATCGTATCATTTCTCCGAAAATTTTAGTCTGCACAGCTCGGGGTGCAGTTTCAGTATCTCAAGGATATGCCCGATATTCCCCTCGCCCGCATAAAATTTCATATCGAAGAAATTTTCGTCAAGACTTACCCACAGCAGATCGTTTTCGTCTCCCGAGGGAGCGATTTCCTTACCCAGCTGCCCTGCGTATATCTCAACAAAACAGCCGTCAAGCGGATAGTCAAAGGTCATAAGGCGGGTTATGACAATGTCCTCGGGGGTAATGCCCGTTTCCTCGCGCAGTTCACGGTAAGCGGCGTCAAAGTGATTTTCGTCCTCCTCTATTTTGCCGCCCACAAGGTTGAGAAGTCCCTGATAGGGATTTTTTCTGCGCCTGCACATAAGCCATTTGCCGCCGTCTTTATGTACGACTGCTATACAGTTAAAGCCCTGCATTGTGTCCTCCTATTTGAAGTCCTTTTCTACAAGAATCTCCATTTCGTCGATTATGCTCTGAACTTCCTCGTCGGTGTATGTGTCGCCGTCCCATATTTCGTGTGCGGAAACTGCCTGCCATACCAGCATAGCCATTCCGCCTGCGGCTTTCTTTCCTGAGGCTCTCGCCTTTCTCATAAGGACTGTTTCCCTAGGATTGTAGATAACGTCAAACACGGCGTCGCTTGCCTCTATAACCTCGTCGGGAACGGGACAGCCCTCAACCTTGGGGTACATTCCCACAGGACAAGCGTTCATCAGTAAATCGTACTTGACCGATGCGTCGATCTCGGTGTTCAGCACGATAGTCACCTTTGCGTCGGACTTCATTGCCTTGATCTCCTTTTCGACCTGAACTGCCAGCGGCATATCGCTTTCAAGTACGGCAATGTTAAGGTCGGCTCCTGCCAAAGCCGCCTCGATAGCCATCATTCTGCCTACTCCGCCACAGCCGATAAGAAGTACACGTCCGCCGAAATTAACGTTCATTGCACGAACAGTCTGCAAAAAACCGTCGCAGTCGGTGTTGTAGCCCGTGTGTTTACCGTTCTTGTTGTCCACACAATTGACGGAATTATATCTCTTAGCGGACTCCGCCAGTTCGTCGCAGTACCTGATAATGCCTATCTTATGGGGAATTGTGATGTTAAAGCCGTTCAAGGACTTTAGATATTCCGCATTAGCCTCAAGTTCCTCGGGCTTTATCTCGACCAGCTCATAGTGGAATTCACGTCCTTTAAGCTCGAAAAGTCTCTGATGAATAGGGGGAGACATAGTGTGCTTTAAGGTCTCGCCCAGAAGCGCGTATTTTCTTGAATTTGACATTTTACATTACCTCTTTTATATGATTGATTTTCTGTTTTGCCTTTGATATTTGGGGACTATTTAACAGCCGTACAGAACAGCTCCCGTATAAATTTAAGGGTATTGGGAAATTCACGCATAATAGTATCCCTTAGTTCGGAAACCTCTGCGCGTATAAGCCGCATAGAGTCGCTTGCCGTTTTAAAGCAGAATTCTCCGCTTGTGATGTCCCCGATAGCGATATGCGCCGAGGCATAGCCGCCGAGAGCGATTTTTGCCGCCGCTGCACAGCCTCCGACGGAGTATATACCTACTGCTAGACCGCCCAGTGCAAAAAATCCCAGAGCAAGACCTCCGACCGCAAGCAGACCTATTGCAAGTCCGCCCAAAGCCGCTCCGCCGAGAGCGATGCCGCCTATGGCGAGAAGTCCGATACTTATAAAGCCCCAGCTGAAAAGTCCCAAGGAGACCAGTCCCAGAGAAACTATGCCCTTTGCGACTGCCCCTATAGCCACAATTCCTTTAGCCTTACCGACGGTGTTGATGTGTACCAGCGGCAGACTGCCGATATGGGATTTGCTTTTGTATTCGTAATTAAGCCGCGAAAGCCTGAATATCCGATGTGAGTTTTCTTGAGCCTGATTTTCCGTAGCGTTTTTCTGCGGAGCGGACTTCCCCACAAGCTCGTCAATGGTAATTCCGAAAATCTCGCTGAGCTCGATAAGCTTTTCCATTTCGGGGGTAGTCAAGCCAAGCTCCCATTTTGAGACGGTCTGTCTGGACACATTTACCGTTTCACCCAGCTGTTCCTGAGACCAGCCTTTTGATTTTCGGAGTTCTGTTAATTTTTCATTAAATGTCATAACTATCATTCCTTTCTGTACCCATAGCGATCCGAGAGAAGAATGAGAATAAAGGAGGCGAGAAGAGTGCGCACAGAGCAAGGCGGAGGACGCAGGCAGGCTGATTGCCTGTCAAGGACGACAACGCAGCTATGTGCGTGCTATTCTTGCCGAACTAATCTTATTCTTTTCTTGGATTGCTATGATTATAGCATAACGGTACACAAAGGTCTACCAATCAGGCTTTGAAGTTTGTCAACCAAACTTAACATCGGCGTATTTTCGGGGTTTGCGGCATTAAAGCTTGATAGTGATTTCTCTGTCCGACGGAATATACTGTCTCACGGTAACTCCCGCCATACGGAACATCATTTTGGAGGCTTTTACTCCGTCGGTGTCGGCATACTTGTCCTGCCAGTAGACGACCTCTTTAATTCCGCTCTGAATGATAGCTTTAGCGCATTCGTTGCAGGGGAAAAGGCTTACATATATTTTGGAATTCTGCAAGCTTCCCGCCGCGTGATTGAGTATCGCGTTCAGCTCCGCGTGGCACACAAAGGGGTATTTTGTGTCAAGGAACGCTCCGTCTCTGTCCCACGGCATTTCGTCGTCGAGACAGCCCGTAGGCATTCCGTTGTAGCCCACGGACAGTATTTTGTTGTCCGCCGAAACTATACACGCGCCTACCTGCGTGTTGGAATCCTTGCTGCGCTGAGCCGAAAGCAGGGATATGCCCATAAAATATTCGTCCCATGATATGTAGTTCTGCCTTTTCATAGCTATCCTCCTGTCTGTATAGAAGCCGCCCGCCGCCGGAATATGGCGGCGGGCGTATCCCGATATATTTAGTATACTCTTATCTTGCTTGCGATCTCGGCAGAGTGCGAGAGAATTGCAAGGTTAGCGTCAATATCCGCCTCTTTCATATTCGGCGTGATGAATGCGATCTCATTGTCGGGTCTGTTCGCTCTTTCAATGTACATCAGCTTGCCGAACATTTCGCTGATAGAGGACTTGAGAGCCTCCGCGTCGTCCGCCTTGATACGCACGTACATTGAAGTCTCCGTCTCCTTGTAAGGAACGATGAACTTGTCGTCGGGGGAGGAGTCCTCCCAAGTAAGCTTGAGTACAGTATGCGGGTGCTTTAAGCAGTCGATAATGTCTCCGACTACCGCAGAAGCCGTCGGGAGCTTTCCCGCGCCCTGTCCGTAGAAAAGTACGTCGCCTACGCCGTCACCCGTTACGCTGATTGCATTGTATACGTCGTCAACGCTTGCGAGAAGATTTGACTTAGGCACAAGTCTGGGGCAAACGATCGCGCTGAGCTTTCCGCCGCCGAGCTCCTTTACGGAGCCTATAAGCTTGATGACATAGCCTGCGTTTTCGGCGTATTCAACATCGTCAAGCGTGATTTTTGAAATTCCCGAGCAGTGGACCATTTCGGGGTAAATATGCTTGCCGTAAGCAAGCGAACCCAGAATGCATATCTTTCTGCAAGCGTCGTGTCCCTCGATGTCCGCCGTAGGATCCTGCTCCGCATAGCCAAGCTTCTGCGCGAGCTTGAGAGCGTCGTCAAATAACATCTGCTCCTTTATCATCTTTGAAAGAATAAAGTTTGTCGTTCCGTTAAGAATACCCGAGATCTGGAGGATCTCATTACCCGCAAGACACTTGTTCAGCGGTCTGATAATAGGAATACCGCCGCCTACGCTCGCCTCGAAAAGATAGTTGCACTTATGCTCTCTTGCGATCTTCAGCAGCTCCGCACCCTTAGCCGCAACCAGCGCTTTGTTGGAAGTAACAACGCTCTTGCCCTTTTCAAGAAGTCTCTTTGTATAGTCGTAAGCGAAAGTAGTTCCGCCTACCACCTCTGCAACGACCTCGATCTCTTCATCGTTAAGAATATCGTCGAAATTCTTTGTCATTCTGTCGGCAAAGGGCGAATCGGGAAAATCCCTTAAATCAAGAATTTTCTTGATATCACAGTCCTTGCCTACCTTTTTGGAAATGGACTCTCTGTTTTTCATAAAAAGCTCGACCGTACCCGAGCCTACAACGCCATAACCGATTACTGCTACCTTACTCATAAATTATATCCTCATTCCTTTAAAAATTTTATCCCTCGAATTATTCTCCCGAAATGATCTTGACCTCAACCACGCCCGAGACCTTTGCAAGCTCTTTGGTAAGCTCTGCCGTATTAAGAGCGTCGCGCTCGAACCTTACGGAAAAGGTCACAGTCGCTACCGAATCAATGGGAATATTCTGATTTATAGTCAATATATTGGTATTCAGCTCGTAAAGCTTAGAGATGATAGAGGACAGCACGCCCTTTTCGTCCCTGAGAATACAATATACCGAAACTATGTTGTTTGCCAGCCGTTCCTCGTAATTGAATACCGAGTCCTTATATTTATAATATGCGCTGCGGGAAATACCGACAGCGCGGCAGGCCTGAGAAGAATTAGCGACTTCGCCGCGCGCTTTCATACGTTTTGCGGCGAGGACCTTAAGCACGATATCAGGCAGGACCTCAGAATTAACGACAACGAGTCCGGATTTTTTTTCACCCACGGAAAAGTTCACCTCCGGCATACATTTGTATTTGCGATACATACAAATATACCACTTTTTGCAGGTTTTGTCAAGAGGGAGCCGTTTAATTTTCCCAAAAAAGCAGGCAGTCCGAAAACTGCCTGCAAAGCTGTTATTAATAATCGATAAAAAACGGCGTTTCAAGACGACGGTAGCTGTTGTAGATAAAAATGATGTAAAGAATACATGCATAAATATTTACAATTGCAGTAACCAACAGAGCCGGTATGGCTATAATATTTATAAAAGGTATAATGCATATAAATGTGCAGACTGCGGTTATAATAAGACATTTGATATTGATGTCCCATACTCTGTCGCCCTGTGCGGCAATGTCGTTGGCGTGCCGGAGCCTTAACAGTCTTGATGTGGTATGGCAGATATGGTAAAGCACCATTAATCCGAAAACGCTGTCCGCTAGGTCGACAAGCAGATACACGACGTTGCCTTCCGGCAGGAAAAACAATATGAGCGACGCAATGAACTGTGCGATCGTATAACTCAGAGCCTTTCGATAGCCGTCATCGTCCTTGGAAGCTTCTAAAACGCCTATGAAATCAAGTACGACGGCAGCGAGCGCAATTATCAATCCGATAATATTGATAAGCGGCAGTATCATCATTACTGCTCCTGCAATGGCAAGTATCTGGCTCGTAAAAATTTTTTTCAGACCGCTTGCCGCATTTGGATATTGAAACATATAAACACCCCCTATGAATTACAGCTTATCATATTATTCCGTTCAAGTCAAGTAAAATATATAAACATATCCGTTAGTTAATAATTGGAGCAGTTCATAGGGATCAGACCGTTAAATTGTATAAATCAACAAATATTATTTGTGCATTGTGCATATAATTCACAAAAGTTAAAACCGTATGCTTGCTAAATTAATTGAAATGGTGTAAAATATTATTGTATATTGATTATTGAGATGTTGAGGTGATACAGTGAACATCATATCCGAAATTCTTGAGACCGACAGCGCGGCGGAGGAAACTCTCGCTCAGGCTGAGGAGCGCAGAAAAGAAATACTTGCAGAGTGCGACAGCGAGATAGAACGCATTAAAGCCGAGGCAAAGCAGATTACCGATGAATACCGGCAGGAAAAGCAAAATCGTATCGACAGCCGTATTAAGGAACAGTCCGAACGGCTGAGACAGGGGCAGGAGGATAAGGTCAAAAGCTTTGATAAGCTCTACCTTAAAAATCACGAGCAGTGGGAAAAGGAGATCCTCGGCTGTATTCTGAACGGCATCGGCTGATTTTTGCATACTGCATTATTACGGGAAAGGAGGCGCCTGAATGCTGGAGGGCTACAGCACCAACGCTACGGCGGCCAAAATACGAGCCATTCACGGCAATATGTTTACTGCGGATAACTACCGCGAGCTTATGTCAAGGCGCAGCGTGCCCGAGGCGGCGGAGTATCTTGCAAGGAGCGCACGCTTTAAAGACGTGTTCAGGGAGGTCGATCCCAATACCGTCCACAGAGGCTTTCTGGAGGAACTGCTGCACAGACAGAATTTTAATACGTATATAAGGCTCTGCGGATTTCAGGGACTTGACAAGCTTCCTTTTTATGATTTTCTTATAAGAAAGCGGGAGGTAGAATGCATACTTTCGATCATCAACAGCATCAATTCCTCCCTTGAAAATCCCTCGCCCAGCGATATACCGGGATATGTCATCAAGCATTCGCAGATAGATCTTCTGGAGATAAGCAGGGCGGAAAGCTTTTCCGATCTGCTGAAAATGCTAAGGGGTACGTCCTATTATAAAACGCTGGTCAAGGTACCGCTGAGAGAGGACGGTTCTGCGGATTATACCGAGTGCGAGCTGAGACTGAGAAACGAGTATTTTTCCGAGGTGCTCAGACAGGTACGGGACGGTTTTCCTAAAGCCGAGGCTAAGGAGCTTACGGATATGATATTGGCGGAAATAGACGGACGAAACATTATAAACGCCTACCGTATGAAAGCGTTCTTCGGGTTTTCTCCCGAGGAAATAATGCGCAGGTCGCTGAAATTCACGAAGCTGGGCAAAAAACGTATGGAAAAATTTTATCAGAGCGAAACCGCAGCGCAAATGCTCGAATGGATAGACAGGTCGGTTTTAGGCGTGAATTCCGCTGATACGGATAATATAGAGGTTAAGATCAATCGGGTTAAAGCAAGGCGGCTGAGCAGCAAGATAGCGAGGAGCAGTTCAACTCCCGTGATAATGTACGCTTTTATCCAGCTTTGCGATATTGAGGTCGGCAACATTGTTCATATAATAGAGGGAATACGCTACGGTGCAGATCCTGCGCTTATACAGTCGCAGCTTGTGATTTCCTGAGGAAAGGAGCAATAAAATAAATGGCAATAGAAAAAATTGCGCTGGTGAATATTGTCGGGCTTTTGGAAGAGCTGGACGATACGCTGCTCAAATGCTGTGAAAGCGGCTGTTTTCATATAGAGCCTGCGGTCAAAGCCTCTCAGGGCGGAGGGAATTCCTCGGGAGGACTAAGACTTCTGAACGAGAAAAACCCCTACGGGGAAGCGCTGAAAAAATACTCTCAGCTTGCGGCGAATTTCGATATCAAGCTGAAAGAGACCCCGGGCGCGGATAAAAGTCCAGAGGATTACATAAAGCTGGCAGATGAAATAGAGCAGGAAAGCGCGGAGCTTTCCAAACGGCGGCAGAGCTGTTCTCAGGCGATCTCAGAGCTTGAGTCGGCTGTTTTGCAGATAAATCATCTGAAGGGTCTTGACAGCGATTTCAAAAGGATATTCTCCTGCAGGCATGTAACGTCCAGGGTCGGCAAGCTTCCTGCGGACAATCTTCCCAAGCTTGACTATTATAACGAAAACTTTTTCTTTGTCCCCTTTGAAACGGGGCGGGACGTGTGCTGGGGAATGTATTTCTGTCCTACGTCCGAAAAGGGACTGGTGGACGATATTTTCCGCTCTATGTATTTTGAGCGTATCCATATACCCGATTACGTAACGGGAACTACCGAAGAGGCTCTGGCGTCTCTGGACGCTCATATTAAAGAGAATAAGGCTGAGCTTGAACGGTGCGAGGGACAGATTAAAGAGCTTGTAAAAAAGCGCGGGCAGGATATTCAGCAGGGCTTTACGGTTTTAAAGAGACTGCACGATATATTCGATCTTCGCCGCAAGGTGGGAGCGTCAAAGGATAAATTTTATATGAAGGGCTTTATTCCCGAGAAAAAGTCCGATGAGTTTGAAAAGCTTTTCGCGGATATGCGTTCCGTATCGGTGGTATTTATGCCGCCCGACGCAGACGCATCGTGTACTCCGCCGACAATTCTTAAAAACAGCTGGCTTACAAGACCATTCGGTATGATGGTGGAGATGTACGGTCTGCCCAAGTACAACGGATTTAACCCCACGAGCTTTGTGGCGGTAACCTATACCTTGCTGTTCGGAATAATGTTCGGCGATCTGGGACAGGGTCTGCTGGTATTTCTGGGAGGACTGTTGCTTGGTAAAAAGCTTGGCAAGGCCGGCGGAATGGTGACCCGAGTGGGGCTTTCCAGTATGATATTCGGCACGCTGTACGGTTCGTTTTTCGGGTACGAGGAACTGCTCGACCCTGTGTTTGAAAATCTGGAAATTGATTTTCTGCCGCTTAAAATATTCAAGCAGACAAACTTTATTTTGCTGACGGCGGTGGGTATCGGCATTGCGCTGATACTGATGTCTATGCTGATAAATATTTATATAGGCTTTAAGGAAAAGGACTACGAAAAAGCGGTTTTCGGGTGCAACGGAATAGCGGGTCTGATTTTCTACAGCTCCGTTGTAACGGGCGTTGTGGGCACAATGATACTCGATATTGAAATTATGTCGCCGCCCTTTGTTATTTTCCTGATAGTGATACCTGCGGTCTGTATTTTCTGCCGAGTGCCCTTTGCGGCGGCGGTGAAGTACAAGGAATGGAGACTTTCCGAGGACGAGGAAAAAATGACGGTGGGAAACTTCATCGTAGAGAACTTCTTTGAGATGTTCGAGTATGTTCTCAGCTACGTTTCAAACACGATGTCGTTTTTGAGAGTAGGAGGATTTGTACTTTCCCACGCGGGTATGATGCTGGTGGTTATGACCCTTATGGATATGTGTTCCGCGGCGGCTCAGCCGTTTGTGCTGGTGCTGGGCAACGCGTTCGTAATGGTTATGGAGGGTATGATAGTTGCAATTCAGATCATCAGACTTGAATTCTATGAAGTATTCTCACGTTTCTACGAGGGCGACGGAAAGCCCTTTGAGCCTGTGGGCGTGTCGTTCTCGACGCAGGTTGAATAAATTAAAATTATTTTTTGGAGGAATTTACTATGCTGAAATTATTTTTACTGCCGCTTGTTGCTGTAGCTCTGCTGCTCGTACCTTTTGCCTTTATGGCTAAGAAGATAAAGACGGGCAAGTCCCCGAGAGGCGCGTTTATCGGAAACCTCTGTACCTTTGCGGGAATTATGCTTACGGCTGTCATCGTGCCTATGGGCAACTTTGTTTCCGCTGCGGGCGAAGAAGGCGTTACAGCTGCTCTTTCCACAGGCGCAGGCTTAGGCTATCTTGCGGCGGCTCTTGCTGTGGGACTTTCTTGTATCGGTTCGGGTATCGCTGTTGCGGCAGGCGCTCCTGCGGCTATCGGCGCGACCTCCGAGGATGCCAAGAACTTTGTTAAGGCGCTTATTTTCGTAGTATTGGGAGAAGGTATCGCACTTTACGGTCTGCTTATTTCCATTCTGATAATTTCCAATATCGGGGCGTAATTCGGAGCGTCGGTATGAAGTTCTATTTGATCAGCGATAATATCGATACCCAAATGGGTATGAGGCTCACGGGGATAGAGGGCGTTGTGGCGCATACTCCCGAGGAGGTCTCTTCGGCGCTCGACAAGGCTCTTGGAATGGAGGACGTGGGAGTTGTGCTTATGACGGAGCTTGCTATCAATCAGTGCAGAGAAAAGGTGTACGAGTGCAAGCTTACGAGGAAAAGTCCTCTGATCGTGGAGATCCCCGACAGACACGCTACGGCGAAGATCTCGGATACTATTTCAAAGTATCTTGCGGACGCTGTGGGCATAAAGCTTTGATTTTGGAGTGAAACGCTATGAAAAACGAAACTGAAAGGCTTGAAAAATTCAAAAAAGCGATTTTCGACGAGGTAGACGCCAAGGCTCGGGAGATAATCTCGGAGGCGGAGACTGAGCGCGATGAAAAGCTTGAAAAAGCAAGACGGGAGGCAGACGGCTTTGTGCAGTCAAGGATCTCTCAGATAGACAAGGACTGCGAAGCTAAGTCGGTGAGGGAGCTTTCCTCGGACAGCTTGCAGGCAAAGAGAAACGTTCTTTTAAGCCGCGAGGGACTTATCGACAAGGTCTTTTCAAATGTAAGGGATAAGCTTGACGAATTTATGAAAACTCCCGAATACGGAAAAATGCTTTCCGAGAGGGTCAAGTCCTGTGCTGAAAAGTACCCCGACGACAAGGGCGTGGTATATGTTGCGCTTAAAGACGAGGGTCTGGCAGACCTGCTTGCCCTGAACGGAAAATATAAGGTCGAGCCCAGCGAAACGGTTGAGGTCGGCGGAGCTATGGTCGTGCTGGAGGAAAAAGGAATTGCGCTGGACTGCACTTTTGATACAGCCCTTTCCGAACAGCGGGAGAGCTTTGCGCGCAGGGCGGGCTTAAATCTGTAAGGAGTATAGCTATGGAATTCAAGGATAAAATATATTCGGTAAACGGACCTGTCGTTACCGCCGCAAATACCAAGACCTTCGCTATGCAGGAAATGGTGTATGTGGGAAAAAAGCGTCTGATAGGAGAGGTCATCAGGGTAACGAGCGAGTTTACCACCATTCAGGTATACGAGGGCACTACGGGCTTAATGCCGGGAGAGCCTATCGAGCCTACGGGCGCGCCTATGTCGGCGACATTAGGTCCGGGAATAATCGACAACATTTTTGACGGTATCGAAAGACCTCTTAAAAGGCTTGAGGAGATAAGCGGAGCGTTTATCGCCGACGGAGCGAACGTAAGCTCCCTCGATACCGAAAAGCGGTATCAGGTCACTATGAACGTCAAAAAAGGCGACGTCCTCAAAGCGGGGGACATTTACTGCACCTGTCCCGAAACGGAGCTTATTACCCACAAATGTATGCTTTCGCCGCTTTCCAAGGGAGGGGAAGTGGTATGGGTAGGTATTAACGGCAAGTATACCGTCAACGACGTGGTGTGCAAGGTGAAAAATCCTTCGGGAAAAATCGAGGAGCTTACTCTCTGCCAGAAATGGCCTATCAGAACTCCCCGCCCCTGTAAGGAGAGACTGCCCATAACAAGACCGCTGATAACGGGACAGAGAATTGTAGATACCATTCTTCCTATCGCAAAGGGCGGCACTGCGGCTATCCCGGGCGGTTTCGGAACGGGCAAGACTATGACCCAGCACCAGCTTGCAAAGTGGTGTGACGCGGATATTATCGTATACATAGGCTGCGGAGAGAGAGGCAACGAGATGACTCAGGTGCTTGAGGAATTTTCCGAGCTTATCGACCCCAAGACCCAAAGACCGCTTACGGATAGAACGGTGCTTATCGCAAACACCTCCAATATGCCTGTTGCGGCAAGAGAGGCTTCCATTTATACGGGCATCACGCTTGCGGAATATTACAGAGATATGGGCTATCATATTGCAATTATGGCGGACTCTACTTCGCGCTGGGCTGAGGCTTTGCGTGAGATATCGGGACGTCTGGAGGAAATGCCTGCCGAGGAGGGCTATCCCGCATATCTGCCGTCGAGAATTTCCGAATTCTACGAAAGAGCGGGTTATGTGGAGACGCTTAACGGCAGTGAGGGCTCCGTTACCATTATCGGGGCAGTCTCGCCGCAGGGAGCGGATTTCTCCGAGCCTGTTACACAGAATACAAAGAGATTTGTCCGCTGTTTCTGGGCTTTGGATAAGTCCCTTGCTTATGCGAGACATTACCCCGCG
Source organism: Ruminococcus sp. (assembly GCA_030531185.1). Lineage (GTDB taxonomy): Bacteria > Bacillota > Clostridia > Oscillospirales > Ruminococcaceae > Hominimerdicola. Next base: position 55,691 of record JAUNOG010000004.1, on the reverse strand, counting down.
ATAAACTGGAATACCAGCTATTCAGAATACACAGAGGAGCTTTCCGCATATTACAGGGAAAACGTAGCGGACGATTTTATGGAGGTGCGCCAGGAGATATCCAACATTCTCGTTGAGGAAAACACTCTTATGGAGATAGTCAAGCTTATGGGCTCGGACGTACTTCCCGACGACCAGAAGCTTCTGATAGAGACCGCAAGAATTGTAAGAGTCGGATTTTTACAGCAGAACGCTTACCATAAGGACGATACCTATGTTCCGCTGAAAAAGCAGTATCTTATGATGAAGTGCATTTTAAGCTTTTATTCTCAGGCTAAAAATGCGCTGAGCAAGGGCGTTTCAGTAGACAGAATACTTGGCGGCTGGGTCGAAAAGCTTATCAAGATAAAGTATGATATCCCCAACGACAAGCCGCAGATGTTTGCGGATTATCAGAGAGAAATGACCGAATGGTTCAAAGGGCTGGAGGTGTGCTGATTGAATTTAAAATATGTGGGTTTAAGCGAGATCAACGGACCTCTTGTTATGCTCGATAAGGTAAGGAATATATCCTACGACGAAATGGCGCAGATAAAGCTGAGCGACGGCACGCAGAGACTTGCCCGCGTGGTGGAGGTCTATGAGGACAAGGCGGTTTTGCAGGTGTTCGAGGGAACCAAAGGTCTGTCGCTTACAAACACAACCACTAAGTTTGAGGGCAAGCCTATGGAGCTTGCGCTGTCGGGAGAAATGCTCGGCAGAATTTTCAACGGCGCGGGAAAGCCTATCGACGGTCTGGGGGACATCGCCGCCGAAAAGTACAGGGACATAAACGGAAGTCCGCTGAACCCTGTTTCGAGAACGTACCCCAGAAACTACATCAATACGGGAATATCCTCCATAGACGCTTTGACCACGCTTATCAGAGGTCAAAAGCTGCCTATTTTCTCAGGCTCGGGACTTTCCCACAATAAGCTTGCGGTGCAGATAGTACGTCAAGCGAAGATAGCCGACGAAAACGGACAGGACTTCGCCGTTGTGTTCGGAGCAATGGGCGTTAAGAACGACGTTGCGGATTACTTTAAACGGTGCTTTGAGGAAACGGGAGTACTGGAAAGAGTTGCAATGTTCTTAAATCTTTCCAACGATCCTATCATTGAAAGAATTCTTACGCCGAGGTGCGCTTTGACCTGCGCCGAGTATCTTGCTTTTGAGAAGAATATGCACATTCTGGTAATTCTTACGGATATGACCTCCTACGCCGAGGCTCTGCGTGAGTTCTCGTCCTCAAAAGGGGAAATTCCCGGAAGAAAGGGCTATCCCGGTTATTTGTATTCAGACCTTGCGTCTATTTATGAGAGAGCGGGTATCGTCAAGGGCGCAAGCGGCTCGGTAACGCAAATACCTATCCTTACAATGCCAAACGACGATATTACTCACCCTGTTCCCGATTTGACGGGATATATCACGGAGGGACAGATAGTTCTCGACAGAAACCTCGACCAGACGGGAGTTTATCCCGCTGTATCCGTACTTCCAAGTCTGTCGAGACTTATGAAGGACGGTATCGGCGAGGGCTTTACCAGAGAGGATCATCAGATGTGCGCCAATCAGCTTTTTGCGGCGTACGCAAAGGTTCAGGACGCACGTTCACTTGCCTCTGTCATCGGCGAGGAGGAGCTTACTTCTATCGATAAGCAGTACATCAAGTTCGGTACGCTGTTTGAGGAGCATTTTATAAATCAGGGCTTTGACGTTAACCGTCCCATTGAGGAAACCCTCGATCTGGGCTGGGCGCTGCTGTCAACGCTGCCCAAATCCGAGCTTGACCGTGTGGACGAGGAACACCTTGAAAAGTATTACAGCGCAGAAAAAGCAAACACGCTTTTTGAAATTGACAATTAAAAATTGTGCATTGTGCATTGAAAAGGGTGATCAAATTTGGCTGAACAGCAGGTATTTCCTACCAAGGGTAATCTTATGCTGTCAAAGAAGGCTTTGCAGCTTGCAAATCTGGGCTACGAGCTTCTGGACAGAAAAAGAAATATTCTCATCAGGGAAATTATGGGACTGGTTGAAAAGGCGGGGGAGCTGAGAAGCTCCATAGAGGACACCTATAAGGAGGCTTACGGCGCGCTCCAGCTTGCCAATATCTCAATGGGAGTTATTACCCCTTATGCAAACTGTATCCCCATTGAAAACGGCGTCACGCTGTCCTCTAAAAGCGTTATGGGAGTTGAACTTCCGCAGGTAACATTGGAGGAAAAGCCTCTTACGGTGAATTACGGCTTTTCTCAGACCAATTCACAGCTCGATCGGGCGTATATTGCATTCGACAAGGTAAAACGTACTACCGTTACTCTTGCCGAGGTCGAAAACAGCATTTACAGACTGTCCGTGGCGATAAGAAAAACCCAGAGGCGCGCGAACGCCTTGCAGAATATTATTATCCCGAGACACGAGCAAACGGTAAAATTTATTTCCAATTCCCTTGAGGAAAAGGAACGCGAGGAATTTTCCCGTATGAAGGTCATAAAGGCGGTAAAGCTGAAAAAGCAGTCGTCGGAGAAAGCTAAAAGATCCGCTGTATAACAGTGTCGTGAATTTTAATGAAAGGACTTGAAAAAATGGAATACATTAAGAAAATGTTCAGAAATTACTGGGTTCTGTCGGTTTTCTGTGTGGTGCTGGGTATTGCGCTGATAGTGAACCCTCACTTTTTCACCAACGCTATCGGTTATACGGTAGGCGGACTGCTTACCGCTTACGGCGCGGCTGAGCTTATCAGATATTTTGTCAAGACTAAGGAAAGTCCTATGTATGCGACGGGACTGGTGCTCGGGGTAATTCTGTGCGCGGCAGGTATCTTCATTATTGTCCGACCCGATTTTATTCCGAAGATCATCGCTGTTATTTTCGGTCTGTATATGCTTATCAGCGGTATATGCAATTTGCAGGACGCATTGAACCTCCGCCGTCAGGGACTGAAGAACTGGACAGTAAGCGGAATACCCGCTGTTATAACGACGATCGTGGGTATAGTTCTGGTTGTCAATCCGCTTTTCCTCACAGACGCGGCGCTGATCATTCTGGGAGTATGTCTGCTTGTTTCGGGACTGTCAAATATAATCGGCTGTTTTTCGGCGGGCAGAAATCTGAAAAAGCTAAATGCCCTTGTGAAAAAAAGCGACAGAAGAAAAGACAGAGACGAGTTTATAGATATCTGATAAATTTACCGCATAATATTTCGCCGTTATTTACAAAATGTTAAACCGTGTCATAAATACACTAAAATTTTTGATATGTACAGACTTTAATTGTCATAATGTATGAAAATAAAAAAAGGTCTTGACAAACGGCGGGAAATGGTGTATACTCATACTTGTAAACAGCAAAGGCGCTGTGAACTCTTAATAGGGTTCACAGCGCTTTTTATTATAATTTATAGGAGGAATTACGATGGCAAATGTCCCTACTTATTTTGGTTCAGCTGTTTTTAATGAGGCAGTGATGAAGGAGAGACTTCCTAAGGCTACTTACAAGGCTCTCAAAAAGACTATCGACAACGGCGATCCTCTCGATCTTGAGGTTGCCAACATTGTAGCTAACGCTATGAAGGACTGGGCAGTGGAAAAGGGCTGCACCCATTACACACACTGGTTCCAGCCAATGACAGGTCTTACGGCTGAAAAGCTTGACAGCTTTATTTCGCCGACAGACGACGGTCACGTTATTATGGAATTTTCAGGTAAGGAGCTTATCAAGGGCGAGCCGGACGCGTCCTCGTTCCCTTCGGGCGGACTGAGAGCGACGTTCGAGGCAAGAGGCTATACGGCATGGGATCCTACTTCTTACGCATTTATTAAGGAAAATACCCTTTGCATTCCTACTGCTTTCTGCTCATATAAGGGCGAGGCTCTGGACAAGAAAACTCCGCTTCTCCGTTCTATGGAGGCGGTAAGCAAGTCGGCTCTCAGAATTCTGAAGATGTTCGGCTCCGACGCTACAAGAGTTGTTTCCAACGTAGGTCCCGAGCAGGAGTACTTCCTCGTTGACAGAGAGATGTACGCTAAGAGAAAAGACCTTATTTTCACAGGAAGAACGCTTTTCGGCGCTCCGGCGCCAAAGGGACAGGAGCTTGAGGATCATTACTTCGGTACTATCAAGACAAGAGTTGCCGCATATATGAAGGATCTTGACGAACAGCTCTGGAAGCTTGGTATTTACGCAAAGACAAAGCATAATGAGGTTGCTCCCGCACAGCACGAGCTTGCTCCTATTTACGGTACTACCAACATTGCTACCGACCATAACCAGCTTACAATGGAAATTATGAAGAGAACTGCAAGAAAGCACGGTTTCAAGTGCCTGCTGCACGAAAAGCCGTTTGCAGGTATCAACGGTTCCGGTAAGCACAACAACTGGTCGCTTTCTACAAATACAGGCGTTAACCTTCTTGAACCCGGTAAAACTCCCGCTGAGAACGCACAGTTCCTGCTGTTCCTTTCCGCTGTTATCAAGGCTGTTAACGATTATCAGGATATCCTCAGAGCGTCGGTTGCGTCTGCGGGCAACGACCACAGACTTGGCGCTAACGAGGCTCCTCCCGCGATCATTTCGATCTTCCTCGGTGACGAACTTACAGGCGTTCTCGACGCTATCGTAAACGGAGTTAAGTACGAGGGCAAGACTGTTGAAATGGAGATCGGCGTAGATGTTCTGCCTCATTTCCCCAAGGATACCACAGACAGAAACAGAACCTCGCCTTTCGCATTCACAGGTAACAAGTTTGAGTTCAGAATGCCCGGCTCTAAGCTGTCCGTTGCAGGTCCTAACACGGTGCTGAACACTATCGTAGCTAAGGTGCTTGACGATTTTGCCGACGAGCTTGAAAAGGCTGATAATTTCCAGGACGCTTTGGACGATCTCATCAAGAGAACTATCAAGGAAAATCAGAACATTATATTCAACGGCAACGGTTATTCGGCAGAGTGGCCTGTTGAGGCTGAAAAGAGAGGTCTGCTGAACCTCAAATCAACTCCTGAGGCTATTCCTACGTTTATTGCTCCCAAGAATGTCGAGCTTTTCACAAAGTACGGCGTTTATACAGAAACAGAGCTTAACTCAAGAGTTGAGATCCTGCTGGACGAATACTGCAAGACCCTTAACATCGAGGCTCTTACAATGATCGATATGACCAAGAAGGATATTCTCCCCGCTGTTGCGACTTATATCAAGGAGCTTGCAAAGACTGCCGCTCTTGCTAAGGACTGCGGCGCAGATGTTTCCTTTGAGGAGGAAATGGTCAAGAAGCTTTCAACTCTCGCAGCTCAGACTTACAAGAAGCTTGCCGAGCTTGAAGATGTTGAATTCAAGACAGGCGAGATCGAGGATATTGAAGAGCTTGCAAATTACTACCACAATACGGTATTCGTTGCAATGGGCGAGTTAAGAGCTGTTGCCGACGAGATCGAGTCGCTGGTCGGCGAGAAGTACTGGCCATATCCGACATACGGCGCGCTTCTCTTCTATGTAAAGTGATCCGGCAGTTAAGGACGTTACGTCCTCTGTAATATTGATTTGCCAACATATGCAGTACATATTCAGCTTTTGATCTACTACGAACTTACCGAAATATTTTAATGCACAATGAAGTGTATGACGGCTTTGCGAAAGCTTTGCTTGTCATACGCTTTTTTGTTTGCTTATGCCGACAGCGGACTAAGGATATTCATTTTTATCCGACGTTGGTATTTATCAGGAGGGATTTATGTGAAAAAGAACAAATTGACTCTTGAAATTCTTGAATTTCTTCGTGATATCTTAAGGAGGAAAAAATTATGACACAAGAGATTTTGGACGCAGTACAATCTGCTGCGACTGATACCGGTTTCGGTATATGGTTTTTGATAGGAGCCTCATTGGTATTCTTTATGCAGGCAGGCTTTGCAATGGTTGAAACAGGTTTTACCAGAGCGAAAAATGCCGGTAACATTATTATGAAGAACCTTATGGACTTCTGTATCGGCGTACCCGTGTTTATGCTTTTAGGTTATTCACTGCTTATGGGCGACGACATCGGCGGTTTTATCGGAGCACCCTCGTTTGAAATTTTCACAAACTATAAGAACTTCGACTGGGCTCCGTTCGTATTCAATATGGTATTCTGCGCAACTACCGCAACTATCGTTTCGGGAGCTATGGCAGAAAGAACAAAGTTCCTTTCATACTGTGTATATTCAGCCGTTATTTCAATGCTCGTTTACCCGATTGAGGCGCACTGGATCTGGGGCGGCGGCTGGCTTGCACAGTGGGGCTTCCACGATTTCGCAGGTTCAACGGCTATCCATATGGTCGGCGGTATTGCCGCACTCGTAGGTGCAACGATCCTTGGACCTCGTATCGGTAAATTTGACAAGAACGGCAAGCCTAAGGCTATTCCCGGTCACTCGCTTACACTCGGAGCGCTCGGTTGTTTCATTCTTTGGTTCGGTTGGTACGGTTTTAACGGCGCTGCTGCAACATCTACCGACCAGCTTGGTTCTATATTTATGGTAACAACGATTGCCCCCGCTATCGCAACTGTTGTTTGTATGATCTTCACTTGGATCAAATACGGTAAGCCCGACGTTTCAATGTGTCTTAACGCTTCCCTTGCAGGTCTTGTAGCGATTACCGCTCCCTGTGATGTTACGGACGCAGGAAGCGCAGCAATAATCGGTGCAGTTGCAGGACTTCTGGTTTGCTTCGGCGTTTGGCTTCTTGATTATAAGCTCAAGGTTGACGACCCTGTCGGAGCCGTTGCAGTCCATATGATGAACGGTATCTGGGGAACGATCGCAGTAGGTCTTTTTGCTAACCCTGATGTTCCCGGCTATTCTCTGGCAGATCAGAACGGAAATCAGCTTGCCGGCGTATTCTATGGCGGCGGCGGAGCTCTTATCGGCAGACAGCTTGTAGGTCTTGTTGCAGTTGCTGCTTGGGCTGCTATCACAATGATCATTGTATTCCAGGTTATTAAGCACACTATCGGTCTCAGAGCTTCAGAGCAGGAAGAGATCATCGGTCTTGACGCTACAGAGCACGGACTTGTATCCTCTTACGCGGACTTCGCGCCCGCAATGGCTCAGGCTGCGCTTTCCTACACCAAGGACGACGCTAAGAGCGTGACAAAGGTAGAAAAATCTGAACCTGTAGTTCCTGTTGAAAAGGCAATTCAGGTTGAGAGCTATACCACAGAGACTCCAAATGCGGACGGTTCTCCTAAGATGACTAAAATCGTGGTTATTTGCAGACAGCAAAAGCTCAACGATCTTATTCAGGCATTTGAAACTATCGACGTTACGGGCGTAACGGTAACAAACGTACTCGGCTGCGGTATGCAGAAGGGTAAAACAGAGTACTACCGAGGCGCGGAGGTAGAGGCAAGCCTTCTGCCTAAGGTAAAGGTCGAGGTAGTCGTATGCAAGGTTCCTACAAGAGCGGTCATCGACACTGCTAAGAATGTTCTTTACACGGGTCATATCGGCGACGGTAAGATCTTCGTATACAACATCGAAAACGTTGTAAAGGTTCGTACGGGTGAAGAGGGCTACGACGCACTTCAGGACGATTAATATAAGCTTATGCGATGAGCGCATTACTTGATTAGATTTGCTCCCATCCCACTTATAAATTATAGCGGAAAGCCCGCAGGCTGTAAAAGGTCTGCGGGCTTTCCGTGTCCGTATAATACTAATTCCTGTAAACCGTAAGGTAAACGTCCAACCACACCCACCTACCCGTAATGCGAAAAAAATGCTATCATATCCAAGGAGGCGATAGCATTGAATGGAACAGAAAAGCAGTTCCGTGAGAGCGGGAAAAGCCGGTCGGAAATATCGCATCGTTCTGAATTAAGCGGAAACGGTCTGTATATTTAGTTTGCAGTAGAAATATTCGTGGCTGTTACTCATTTGCTTTTTGAAAATAGTGTTCCAACGCCTTGAATTTCTTACTGTCTGATTTATTCCAACAGCAGTAAAAGGTTGCCCTTGCTTCGCTGTCTTTTATGGGGATAGACACTCGGTTTGAATTCCGAAGTTCTTTCTGACGCATTTTCAGCGTAACATTTGAAGCAAAGGAGGGCAGAGCGGAGGCCTTTACAAGCTCAGTCATAGTTTCATATTCGCTTTGAAGAATATATTTCGTGTTAGGAGTTTTTGTTTTGTGCATATTATGCCAAAATCCTATATCGGAGTAGAGAAGCATTGTTTCTCCCTCAAGGTCGCTTAGAGATATCTCGGGGTAAGCTGCAAGCGGATGAGCAGGAGGAACGGACAGCAGCAGCTTTTCCTCAAAAAATTTGAAACATTTCACCTTAGGATCGTCTAACGGAAAAGGTGTTATCAGCAGCTGACATTTTCCGCTGAAAAGCTCGTCCTGAAAATTTTCGTGATACCTCATTTGTGTGGAAACCTTCATATTGGGATAAAGTTCAGAAAGGATAGGTACAATAAGCCATATAGGTGCAGGAGCACAGGAAGTGACGGAAATAGTGCGTCTGCTTTCATCAAAGGCACGCACCTGATTTATCATATCCTCCGATTCCTTTATTACCTTTCGCGCATATTCTACTGCCAGCTTGCCGTTTTCATTAAGTTCTATTTTATTTTTGCTGCGTTCAAAAAGCTTTACCTGCATAATATCCTCAAGTTTGTTTATTGTTCTGCTGAGAGCAGGCTGTGAAAGGTGCAGCTGTTCTGCGGCCTTTGACATTGTACCGTTGTCGGCTATTGCGATTAGCTGAGCAAGCATATAGATTTCGATCATAAAAACACCGCCTTTATTTATTATATGATACCATGCTTCCGATATATTGTCAATACACAGTATAAGTAAAATTTATAGTGCTATATCGAATTGATATTGTACTTTTTATGATTTTGGCTGTATAATTATCTACAGAAACACGGTGAGGAGAATGGATATGAATAATATAAAGCTGTCCAATAATGTGGAGATGCCGAGCGTTGGCTTTGGTACGTTTATGCTGAGGAATAACTGCAAGGAACACGTTTTGAATGCCTTAAAACTGGGGTTCAGACTTATAGATACGGCGGCGTCATATTTTAATGAGGAGGATATAGGCAGAGCGATAAAGGAAAGCGGCATACCCAGAGAAAAGCTGTTTATAACCACAAAACTGTGGGTTCAGGACGCGGGTTACGAAAATACAATCAAAGCATTTGACATATCGCTGAAAAAGCTCAGACTTGATTATCTCGATTTATACCTTATACATCAACCCTACGGCGACTGTTTCGGTTCGTGGAGGGCAATGGAAAAACTAATGAAGGAGGGATACATAAGGGCAATAGGAGTTTCAAATTTCTCTCCGGAAAGGATTGTAGACCTTTCACTCAATACAGATACCGCACCGATGGTAAATCAAGTTGAAATTCACCCATATTTTTCTCAGTGTGAAGCAATAGCTGAAATGAAAAAATACGGCTGTCAGCCGCAGGCGTGGGGACCGTTGTGCGAGGGACAAAAGAATATTTTCAACGATCCGATACTATCTGAAATAGCACACTCTCACGGGAAATCAGCAGCACAAATTGCTTTGAAGTGGAATTTACAGAACGGCGTAGCTGTTATCCCTCGTTCCGCCTGCCGGGAACACCGTGCTGAGGATATAGACTTGGATGATTTCATTCTGACAGATGAGGAAATGCAGCGAATTAAGTCTTTGGATCAAGGGTACAGTGAGATAATTGATCATCGCTGTGCACACACGGCAAGAAAGCTTATTAATTTTAAAATACATAATTGAGGTGATCTAAATGAAAAAGTTTTTGAAAACTATTTCTGTTGTTACAGCTGTTTCTTTGTTAGCGCTAACCGGCTGCGGAAAGACCGCTTTCGAATCTGCGCCAAAGTCTGAAGTCGCTGCTGTAAACGACGGCGGAGAGCCAAGCGGCAGCAATATACTTATCGCATATTTTGCGGTGGCGGAAAACAGCGACGTTGACGCCAGCGCATCGGCAAGCGTTATCTCCGACGGCCGCGGAAGAATTAAAGCTCTGGCGGATATGATACAGATCGCAACCGGCGGAGATCTATTTTCAATACAGACTTCGGTTGACTATCCCGGAGACGGTGAAAAGCTCATTGATTACGCTCAGAAAGAGCAGGACGATAACGTACGCCCCGAGCTGACAAGCCACATAGAAAACCTAGATGATTACGATATTATTTTCGTCGGTTATCCCACATGGTGGTATGATATGCCTCAGGTAATGTACAGCTTTTTTGATGAGTACGATTTCAGCGGTAAGACGATCGTTCCTTTCAATTCTGCAAACGGCAGCCGTTTCTCCGGAACTATAGATACCATAAAAGAACTTGAACCCAACGCGAATGTTATTGAGGACGGCATTTCTGTTCACGAAAGCGATGTTGAAGGTGCAGCGGACGAAGTAAAAAAATGGGTGGACGGTCTGGGTTACGGAAAGTAATATGAGAAAACAGCTTATTTGTACTTTTCTGACGTTGGCTGTATTTCAGTCGGCATGCGGAAAAACTTCTGATATCAATGCTGATACCGAAATAAACTCTATTGAGACCCATATACTGACGAAAGATGAATTTACGCAAAGCGATCAGGTTATTTCAGATACGGAAGATATATTTTCAAGTTCTGAAATCAAAAATATCAGAGCAATGACTTCGCCTGATATTAAAATATCTGAATTCTCCGACGAAAAAGTAATTCTGCATTTAAATAGCAGTTTGAACAATGTTGATGCTGTAAAAGTTTATCGGCTTACAGTTAATTCAGACAGCGGCGGAAAGGTGATAAAAGAGCTTCAGGCTGAATTAACTGCCGGTGAAATAACCGACGGAATAATAGAAGTTCCTGCTTATGATGTTTTGTCAGAGGAAACTTATATGAAAGATAATTCTAACGTTAAGTGCGGTTATTCATCTGTTGGATTTCAGGTTGAATATGCAAATGAAAGCGGAAATCTGATGTCTGAGTTTTGCGCGGCGGAAACTACAATTGATACAGGAACCGTAAATCAATATTACGCGGAATTAGCCGGTGAAACAGCGTGCGGCGCAGCGGCAGGAACGTTAATAATACAAAGTATTGATCCGGTGTGGAATACCGCACTGATTGAGCGTATGAGTACCATACGCGGTTATTCGGGAATATCAGATGAGTACAGTACAGGGGGAGATAAATACTATATGTTTGGGTGGCAGATATCAAATTCAGTGAATAAGTATCTTCAGGACAATGGACTGAGTGATTATTCTCTTACGGATTTCAGAACAGATAAATCTACGGAAGAAACTCTTGTCGAATTGATATCAACAGGTCGTCCTGCTGTTCTGGAAGTCTGTTATATGGGCGGGAACATTATCACCGACTTTGAAGGATATTCTCATTGGATAACAGTAAACGGTTTCAGAATGACCAATGAGGGTTGCGAATTCCGCTGTGAGGATACAATAAGTTTGAAGCAGCGTTGGATCAGTTCTGAAATGCTCGATATTTCAAACGCTAATGTCAGCTACGGCGGAGAAATATCTCCCACCGGATATATTTGTTCTATTTCAAAAGCACCGATCAACAGTTTTGTATAAAATGGAGGCAGATACATATGAATAAGAAAATAGTTATTTCAGCTTTGACAGCGATTATGTTTACATTGACAGCTTGCGGCAGCAATATTTCAAGCAAAAATATTTCAGAAAGCGATGCTTATAAACCGACGAGTGAAAAAACAGATGAAAGTATCATTGAACCTTCAAGTGAAGATAATGAGATAGTTTCTTCCGAAAAAGAAGATAATATTGAATCTTATGATGATAGTTCAAAGGAAGTCTCTGTTGACAATTCATCAGACAGTCAAATTGACGAAAGCGCTGCTGAAGACAATCACGAAACGAAAATTCTGGTTGCTTATTTTACAAATATTCAGACAGATAATTCAGACGCAAATGCAAGTGCAAGCCGTCTTTACAGGAATGATGAACTTGTGGGTGTTACCGAATATGGAGCTCAGATAATTTCAGAATATACCGGCGGAGACCTGTTCTTTATCAAAGGCAGCGATTATCCTGCCGACTATGATTCAACTACTCAGGTGGCACACGAGGAACAGCAGTCCGATGCACGCCCGGAGCTTGAAAATCATATAGACAATATTGATGAATACGACGTGATATTCGTTTGCTATCCTACCTGGTGGACAGATATGCCTATGGCGGTTTACAGTTTCTTTGATGAATACGATCTGAGCGGTAAGATAATTGTACCGTTTAATACCCATTGGGGTTACGGTGCTGCCGATACCTATGAAACCATAGCAGAGCTTGAGCCGAATGCAGATGTTCTTGAAGGTCTTTCTGTGTACAATTATGATATGGAGTCATCAGAATCGGTAATCACTGATTGGGTAGACGGTCTTGAAATAATCAACCGTTGATTTTAGAATGGTCAAAAGGATACGGTGAATATGAACAATAAGATAAAAAGACTTCCGATGCTGCTTATCTCTTCGGTGCTGCTGATGACGGGCTGTTCCAACAGCATAAAAAACGATAATTCAAATAATTCGTATTCCGCAGGCAGTATTGACTCTGTGCCTACCATACAAAGTTCAGAGGCGAATAAGAACAGCGGCACTGTCAAAACCGTTCCGCAGGAATTGGAGGAAATTCCGAACGAGTACTTTTCCTCGGCAGAAAAACAGGGAAAATTGGAAGAATTGAGCTATGACACATACGAATCGTTCAGCTATGAGGACAGGTCGCAGATGCTTACTAAACGTGCGATAGTATATTTGCCATACGGCTATACAGAAAATGAACAATATGATATTTTCTATCTTATGCACGGCGGCTGGAGCAATGAAACAAGCACGCTTGGCACTCCGGATAGTCCCAATGATTTTAAAAATGTAATAGACAATCTGATATCTGATGAAAGGATAAAACCTGTTATCATCGTTTGTCCTACATACAACAATACAAGCGGAGACGACAGCGGAGATTTCAGTCTTGCTATGGATCTGAACCGTAATTATCATAATGAGCTGATAAATGACCTTATCCCTGCTGTAGAAAGCAAGTACAGCACATATGCCGAAAGTACTGCGAAGAAAGACCTTATCTCCGTCCGTGACCACAGATTATTCGGAGGATTTTCTATGGGGTCTGTGGCTACATGGAGAGCTTTTCAGTACGGTCTTGATTATTTCAGCAAATTTCTGCCTATGAGCTGCGGAACAACTCTTGATGATGAGGAAATATGGAAAGCTGCGGAGAATTATGAACAAAGCGATTATTTTGTTTGGTCAATAACGGGAACATCAGATTTTGCATACAGTTATGTTGAAAGCAGAGTTCAAAAAATGCGCAGTTCCGATTATTTTACCGAAGGAGAAAACTTTGCATACAGCGTGAAAGACGGATATTCACATAACGGTACGGCGGCAATGGAATACATATATAACGGACTTTTGTATTTTTTCGGTGAGGCATATTCTGAAAAAGATGCCAAAGCCATTTCTACTACAGACGATTTTACAACAGAAACTAAGGTGTCGGAAGTACTTTCCGCTCCTGCTTTTGAGGACTTCGGCAGACTGCTTTTCCCCGTTGACAGGTCTGTCTCGGGCGATATGACTCTTGAAGATATAAGCAACAGCAGTATATATACCTGGTACAGCTATATTGATCCGGATAAGACAGTTGAGATACTGAATAGCTTGAAAAACGATGCAGAGAACGGCGGACAGATCTTCTATCCGATATATTCCGATGAGGAAATTGCCAAAGATGCAAGTCTTGCCGATACCGGATTATTCTTTTTTAAAGGTGACCCGGGAGAAAAGTTCGCAATAATGAACGCCGGCGGCGGTTTTGTATATGTGGGAGCAATGCACGACAGCTTTCCTCACGCATTGGAGGTCAGTAAAAAAGGATATAATGCGTTTGCGCTGATATACCGACCTGATTATGCCTATTATGACCTTGCAAGAGCAATATCGTTTATTGTTAAAAACGCGGACGTACTTGAAGTAGATCCCAATGGTTTTTCACTATGGGGCGGTTCGGCGGGCGCCAGAATGGCGGCAACCTTAGGCAACGCAGATTATGCTGCTCAGTATGGCGTACCACAGGCTTCGGCTGTTATTATGCAATATACAGGATATACATATTCCTCGAAAAATGATGCCCCGACTTATGCCTGCGTTGGAACAAACGATGGTATAGCAAATTGGCAAATTATGCAGAAACGTTTGCAAGAACTTGATTCATATGGGATACCGACAGAATTCCATTCGTACGACGGACTTCCTCACGGTTTTGGTCTCGGTACAAATACCGTTGCAGACGGCTGGATAGATGATGCGGTTAAATTCTGGGAAAGCAATATGTAATATGATTGAAAAGAGGGATGCAAGTGAAATGGCTCACAATATTAATTGTACTGTTTACAGCATTTTTTACAGGCTGTTCTGACAGCGGAAGTATCGTAAAATCAGATACCGAAATAAATGATGAAACAATAAAGATGACCCAAGACGATGAGTATTCGGAAAAAAGCGGTGAAAGTGTGCAGTTATACCGTCATACTGCCGATAACGATTATATTGATTTTGGCAGTATAGTTGACAGAGAATTTATCGTTGACAATGTTCTGCATTCTGAACAGCAAGGAGATATACATTTTTCCGTATATATTCCTGACAGCTATGACGGCAGTTCACCTTATGCGCTGTTTGTGACTTTGCCGGGTTGGGAAGGTTTGTATTTTCAAGGCGTGGGAGCAAATCTCGCTGAAGATTTTCCCTTTGAAGCAATAGATTATAACGATAAGATGATCGTAATTTCACCTCAGCTTGATGACTGGGGAGAAACCTCTGCGGATATGACGATAACGCTGACAGAGTATTTTTTGAAAAATTACAATATTGATACCGAAAAAGTCTATCTTCACGGAATGTCAGGCGTAGGTGAAACAGGGTCTATTGTTATGGGAAAAAGTCCAGGGCTTTATACCGCTTATCTTGAAACAAGTTCACAGTGGGACGGAGACCTGCAAACTCTTGCCGCTGCAAAAATACCGGTATATCTGGTTATAGGTGAAAACGACAGATATTACGGAGCCGATCCTATGATAAACGCATATAACGAGCTTTATGATATTTATAAAGCTCAGGGTTTGACGGACGAAGAGATAAACAGTATACTCGTTCTTGACGTCCGTGAGGCAGAATATTTTTCCGAACGGGGTTATTCTGATCAACACGCCGGTGGACAAGCTTTTGCACACGACCCTAAAATAATGGGCTGGCTGTTCGGAGAACACTGAACCGGTATAAGCGACGGTTATAGCGCTATGATAAAGAAATATTGTACTTTTAATGTATATCGTGATATAATAAAATTATAGAAAATGTAAAGGAAGTGCTAATATGAGCAGAAAAAACCTAGGTGTAAAACCATATCTGTTCCCTCAGCCTGTAATGATAATCGGCACTTATGATGAGAACGGAAAAGCAAACGCTATGAACGCCGCGTGGGGCGGAATAGTAGGAAACGATGAAATAATCATCGACCTTGGCGTCCACAAAACCACGGAAAATATCAAGCTGAAAAAGGCTTTCACCGTAAGTATCGCCGACGCCGACCATGTTATTGCCTGCGATTATGTGGGAATAGTATCGGCAAACGCAGAACCCGACAAGCTTGAAAAAGCAGGCTTTACAACAACTAAAAGTGAATTTGTGGACGCTCCCGTAATAAATGAATTGCCGCTTGCACTTGAATGTGAGCTTGTAAAAGTGATCGACGGTGCAAAATATCTCGGCAAGATAAAAAATGTGAGTGCAGACGAAAGTATTCTTAGCAGCGGCGACGTGACGCTTGAAAAATTCTTCCCTATCATTTACGATACGGCAGGTCACGGATATTACAAGCTTGGCGAAAAAGTCGGAAACGCTTTCAAAGACGGAACGGCACTTAAATAAGGAGGACTTAATATGGAATTTGTAACGCTTAACAATGGAAAAAAATGTCCGGTGATTGGAATAGGAACTTTTATGATTTCTCCTGCCGACGCAGAAGTCAGCGTCAGAGAAGCTCTCAAAATGGGATATTTATGTATTGATACCGCCGCAGCTTATGTAAATGAGCGGGCTTGCGGACGCGGTATCAAGGAGAGCGGTGTTCCGAGAGAGGATATTTTCATTTCAACTAAGCTCTGGCCCAGTGAGTATGAGAATGAAAATGCGGTTGATGAAACGTTAGAACGTCTCGGCGTTGATTATGTAGACCTTTTATATCTTCATCAGCCTGCCGGAAACTGGCTTGCGGGATACAGAATGCTGGAGAAAGCATATAAGGAAGGAAAAATCAGAGCTATAGGCATTTCTAATTTTGAGGGCAAGTATATTGAGGAATTGGAAACCAAATGGGAGATCGTTCCTCAGTTTATTCAGGTCGAGGCGCACCCTTATTTTGCGCAGGATGAACTTTGTAAGAAACTTGACAAGTACGGCATTAAGCTAATGTCATGGTATCCGCTTGGACACGGCGACAAATCGCTTATTGAAGAGCCTGTATTCAAAAGGCTCGGCGAGAAATACGGCAAAACTCCTGCACAGGTAATTCTGCGTTGGCATACTCAGAAAGGTTTTGCAGTTATTCCCGGCAGCAAGAATATAGCGCATATCAAGGACAATCTTGATATTCTCGACTTTAAACTTACCAATGACGAAATGGCAGAGATCGCAGCGCTTAATAAGAATGTTCGTTATTACATTCGCACCGATGAAGCTCTTGCCGGATTTGCGGCATGGCAGCCGGAATACGAGAAGGCATAAAACATCAGCGTGACCGAGAGAAAAAAACTTTCTGCAAGAGACAGGAATATCATTACCGTAACGGCGATTATGGCAAGTGTTATTTCGGGACAGTTCTTTGAAACATCATTTTCAGATCGCAAAAAATAACGGAGAGATAAAGGAAGAAATTTCAGAAATACTTATCTGTGCTGTATTTTATGCAGTCTGACCCAAAGCGCGGTTTTCCGTACGTTCAAAAAAGCTTGGAACAATTAATATTTATTGATCGAAAAATCAGCCGCCTTTGCAACCGGCGGCTGAAATTATATCCAATTGGATTTATCGCTCAGTTATTGAATGAGCCGTTAATGACCTTATCAGCCCACTCCTTGCGTTCGCTGTCGCACAAATCAGTTGAACCGGTTTCAATAGCGTGCTTGTAGAAATCGCATTTGAAACTAATGGCGTCAAGCATTTTCTGTAACTGCGCCATCTGATCTTCAAGGATCTTTTTCTGATTTTTTACCAGTTCGTATCTTTGCGGAACGGTTTCTTTGCCTTCAACGCACCAGTCGACATACTGCTTAATATCTTTTAAGGACATTCCCGTTGCTTTCAGACATTCAATAGTGCTTAGAAGGATAATATCTCTGTCGCTGAAGATCCTTCTGCCGCTTTCGGTGCGCTCAACAAACGGCAGAAGTCCTTCTTTGTCATAATATCTGAGAGTATGGATAGTAAGCTTCATCTTTTCTGCAACTTCTCCTATGGTATAGGTCATTTTGGTTTTCCTCCGATTATTAATTTTTTGTAAAAAGTTAAATGTACTCTTGACCTCGAGTTAGCTTTATGTTCTATACTTAATTATATAATACAATATGTTATTTGTCAAGGAGGATTTTTTTATGAACAATTTTACGTTTTCGTATCCGACCAAAGTATATTTCGGTAAGGGTTCAGCAGCGGAAAAACTGCAAGGAGAACTATCAAAATACGGAAATACCGTTATGCTTGCCTACGGCGGAGGTTCGATAAAGAAAAACGGCGTTTACAGCGAAATGAAGGAAATACTTGCAGCCGCAGGTAAAACAGTAGTTGAATTCAGCGGTATTATGCCGAACCCGACCTATGCAAAGGTTCGGGAGGGCGCTGAACTTGCAAAAGAAAAAAGCGTTGATTTTATTCTGGCTGTGGGCGGAGGCTCGGTCATTGATTGCTGTAAAATAATCTCCGCTCAGGCAAAACTGCAAGAGGATATCTGGACAATGGAAAATGAAAAGAAAAGATATCCCACCGAGTTTATACCTATGGGAGCGGTTGTAACTGTAAGCGGAACAGGCTCGGAAATGAATGCAGGTGCGGTAATCACAAACGAAGAAAAGAAGATAAAAGGACCGCTTTTCGGAGCTTATGCCGATTTTGCAATACTTGACCCGACCTACACAATGTCCGTTCCGACGAAACAGGTCATCTCGGGAGCGTTCGATACTTTCAGCCACTCTATGGAAACATATTTCGGAAAACCCGATGAAAACAATCTTTCCGATGATATAAACGAGGCGGTAATGAAAAGCGTTATCAGAAATATCCGTATCCTGCTGAAAGAACCGCAGAATTATGACGCACGCTCTGAGCTTATGTGGTCGTCGGCAATGGCTGAGAACGGAATACTCAAGATCGGCAAAGTAACCGATTTTCAGGCACATATGATAGAGCATCAGCTGGGAGCGTATACCGACTGCAATCATGGACAGGGACTGGCGGTAATTCACCCCGTTCTGTACCGTCACCTTTACAAAGACAATGCGGACAGATTTGCACGCTTTGCCAAAAACGTGTGGGGAATTTCCAATATGGGAACGGCAGAGAAAACTGCTCTTGCAGGCATTGAGGCACTTGAGGATTTCATAAAGGAGATAGGTCTGCCCACCACCTTTACGGAAATGGGAATAAGCGAAAATATTGATTTTAAAGCTATTGCAGACTCAACAGTTCTCACCGCAGGCTGCTGCAAAAAGCTTACCCGTGAAGAGATACTTGATATTTTAAACGAGTGCAGATAGGAGGACGGCTATGAAAAAGAATGTGATCATAACTGCTTTATTGGTATCGCTTTTAACTTTTTCTGCCTGTGGAAGTGCCGCAGAAAATTCGACTTCCGATGATATCAAATCCAATAAAACATCTTCGGTTTCGTCTGAAAAAACTGAAAACAGCGATGTTGAATCAACGGATACCGATGAAGTGCAGAGCAATTCTGCAAATGATGCAAACAGCAAAATACTTGTCGCTTATTTCACTATGCCTGAGGACGGTTCAGACGCTGACGCAGGCGCAAGCCGTGTAGTTACAGCTGACGGAGAAGTTCAGGGAAATGTGGAGTATTTTGCAAATATAATAGCAAATGAAACAGGTGCAGATATGTTTCGTATCGAAACTGTAGAACAGTATCCCGGAGATCACGAACCGCTTGTCGATCAGGCGGCAGAGGAGCGGGACAGCGGAGCACGTCCCGAGCTTGATTCACACATTGAAAATCTTGATGATTATGATATAATATTCATAGGTTATCCTATCTGGTGGTACGATATGCCTATGGCTATGAATACGTTTTTTGAGGAATATGACTTCGGCGGAAAAACTATCGTGCCTTTCAGTTCCCACGGAGGCAGCGGATTTTCAAGCACCATTGAGCAAATTACGGAATATGAACCAAACGCAAAGCTTCTTGACGGTTTTACAGTAAGCAGAGAAGATGTTCCCAATTCGGATGCTGAATTAAAAGCGTGGCTTTCAGGTCTTGATTTATAAGGTGTGGTGATCGATATGACGAAAAAGAAACTGCCTGTAATTATTTCAGGCGTTTTGCTTGGAATTAGTATATTGCTGTTTACAGCGGCAGTTATATATCTTCATACTGCGAATTCAGATAAAACTCTTATAGTGTATTTTACAAGAGTAGGAAATACGGATTTTAGTGAAAATGTAGACGCGGTATCTTCTGCTTCGCTGAGAAGAAGCTTAGGCGGAGAGCTTGAAGGTAACTGCGAGGTTATGGCAAACACGTTAAAAAAAGCGACAGGTGCAGATACTTTTGCGATCACGGTTGATGATAAGTATCCCGAAAGCTATGAGGAAACCGTAAGCCGTGCCAGCGAGGAACAGTCGGACGATGCACGGCCGATTTTGTCCGCATCGGTTGAAAATATGGATAAGTATGAGAAAATAATTCTTATCTATCCTGTGTGGTGGAGCACAATGCCAATGCCTGTATTCACATTTCTTGAAAGCTACGACCTTTCGGGCAAGGATATTTATCCCATTGCAACTCACAAGGGCAGCTTTTTAGGTTCAAGCGTTGACGATATTGAAAAGCTGTGTCCCGATTCTGAGGTTCACGCAGGAGTTCCCGTTGCCGGAGGCAGCGTTGATTGGATAGGTATTATTCCCATAGCGGTCATTGTCTCATTTGCGCTTATATTTGCGGGCTCTTGCGTAAGGTATAAATGCGATGTTAAAACCAAAGGAGCATATCTTGATGCGGTATTGACGGCTGTTGGAGTTATAGCTTTCATTGCTTGTCTGATAAGGGTAATAATATGATAATTTGAGGAGGAGAGTTTATGAGTAAAAAAGTTTTAATATTGTCGGGAAGTCCGAGAAAAAGCGGAAATTCCGATCTGCTTTGCGACCAGTTTATGAAAGGCGCTCTTGAAAGCGGAAACGAGGTCGAAAAAATCAGAGTAGCCGAAAAAAAGATAGGCTATTGCAGAGCCTGCTATTATTGCCGTGACAACGGAGGAAAATGCGTCATAAAAGACGATATGGCTGAAATTATAGAAAAGATGATAGCGGCAGACGTTCTTGTGCTTGCCAGTCCCGTATATTTTTATTCTATTGACGCACAGCTTAAAGCGCTTATCGACCGTACCGTTGCACGCTGGACGGAGATAAGAGATAAAGAATTCTATTACATAGCAACTGCGGCTGACAGCGAAGATGAATCTCTGGAGAGAACGATTGAATGTATGAGGGGCTATGCGGACTGCGTTGAGGGTGCAGTTGAAAAAGGCGTTATTTACGGCGGCGGATTTTACGAGGCAGGAGAGGTAAGGAATTCGCCTGCTATGACAAAGGCTTATGAAATGGGAAAGGGCGTTTAAAATGAGAATTGCAAAGCTTGGCAGACTCACCGTTTCGGCGGAAGGTTTCGGCTGTATGGGATTATCTCACGCATACGGCAATGCAACAGACAGAAACGATGCCATAAAAATTATACGCACCGCTTATGAAATGGGCTGTACATTCTTTGATACTGCCGAATGTTATACAGGATATTTTGCCGACGGAACTATATCATACAATGAGGAACTGGTGGGAGAGGCTCTTGCTCCATACAGGAATAATGTTGTGATATCAACAAAATTCGGTGTTTCTCATAGCCCAGAAGGACTTATTACAGACAGCCGTCCCGAAATTATCAGAAAATCCGTTGAAGGCAGTCTTAAACGTCTTGGTACAGATCATATAGATCTTTACTATCAGCACAGGCAGGACGTTTCTGTACCTGTTGAAGAAGTTGCAGGAGTTATGTCTGAACTTATAAAAGAGGGAAAGATACTCTACTGGGGATTGTCAGAGGTAGGAGAAGAGACGATCAGGAAAGCATATAACGTGTGCCCTGTTACAGCGATACAGAATCGCTATCATATGATGTACAGAAACTACGAATCACTTTTTCCGACCCTTGAAGAATTAAACATTGGTTTTGTTGCGTTTTCTCCGCTGGCAAATGGATTGCTGTCGGATAAGTATACAAAAGAAACTTCCTTTAATGATAGAAACGACTACCGTTCGTCTATGCCGCAGTTCAAATCTGCGGCTTATGATGAAAACAAAAGCCTTTTTGAACTTATAAGAACATTATCCTATGCTAAAAACTGCACTCCTGCTCAGCTTTCTTTGGCGTGGATGATGTGTAAAAAGCCTTATATCGTTCCTATTCCGGGAACTCGTAAAACAGAGCGTTTAAGCGAGAATCTGAAAGCGGCGGACGTAACGCTCTCAGCTGCTGAAATATCCGCCATAGATAAAGCGCTTGATGAGATAAAAATGTCGGATGTTTTCGGAGGCAGCAGAATAGCAGATAAGTAAATTTTTGTTCGTACCGACCTTGCGGGAGGTATTAAGGCAGATAAAGAAAAATCAATAGAAAAATATATGGTGCTGTGACAACGATTATGGCACCGGACAGAGTAATCCGCTGCGGAAATGATGCAGGCGAAAGCGTGTATGACACAAGTGGGCTGCTTGTATATTAATACAGAATATTCATAAAAAATTAATTTGATCATTATTGACACAATAACTTTTATCTATTATAATTACACTGTAATCGATTATGGTGTAATTATAAAGGAAGTGAATGTATGGCACATAAAAACCATGAGCTTGACAGCAGAATCGTTAATGCGGCTTTTTCGGAGTTTCTTGAGAAAGGATATCGAGACGCATCATTGAGGAAAATAGCAGAAAAAGCCGGTGTAACGGTGGGAGCTATCCGTACAAGGTTTAAAACGAAAGACGACCTGTTTTGTGGGTTGATTGAACCGTTAGTTTCCGAAATTGAGGCAGTATTTCAGTCAGTAAGAAAGGAGTATTATCGTCAAACTGTAAATGATTTGGTCACACACATTGAAAAATCTATGAGAATGGAATCGGAAACAATCCTGCGCCTTATTTTTGGACATTACGATGAGGCGGTATTGCTTTTGTGCAGGAGTGCAGGAAGTAGTATGGAAGGCTTTTTTGATAAAATAGTTGAAAGAAAAGTCTGCGAAAGCGAAACATTCTTTGATGAAGCGGGAGAAAAACACGTTGACAGTAATCTGCTAAGGATTTTGATTTCCTCGCAATTTCACAGTTATTTTCAGATCGTAAACGGCGGATATGGAAAAGAAGCGGCTGAAAAGTATATGAGCGCTGTTATGTGCTACCACTTTGCAGGTTGGGTAACACTTTTAAATACGGAGAATAAGCAGAATGGAGAAAATCAGTTATGAAGTACAACGGTTTTTATTTTTGGCTCTTTTCAAAACCTATGAAAGCGGTCCTAACGGAGAAGTATGACAAGAATTATGCGGCTGAAATAATGAAAAAGAGTAAGACCCTATATCGGAGATTGGTGGAAGAGGCAGACGATATTGGAGCGGATAACCCAATGGCATACAATGAGCTTTTTGCTCTTGCCTTTGTTGCTCCATATCTGGCAAGCGAAAAACAGATACCGCCGGAAACGGTGCAGCTTATGATGGAACGCGGCCTTTACTATGTGAAGTGGTATTTTGAAATGACAGATCTTAATACCGATAAGGGCAAAAAAGCTAACAAAAAGAATATTGTGAAGTATGTAAAATGGTACACAGCCGAAAAAGAGGCTGCTTACCCAACTTCCTTTAAAATTGATTTTGTGGGGCAGCCCTATGAAAATGCCTGCTATTACAGGATTACAAGATGTCCGATATGTACATATTGTAAAAAGATTGGCGTGGAAGAGCTTATGCCTCTTTTGTGTGAACTTGACAATGTTATGATTACGCTTCAACATGGCATACTGCATAGGGAACAGACGATTGCAAGCGGAGGCGAGTATTGCGATTATTACATTACCGGCAATCGAGAATAAATAATCAAATGTTTTAATCGGTAAAATCAGTCCGACGGAATATGCTTTTCTTATCTATGGGAATTTTGAGCGGACTATTTCGGAGCCGCTGTATTTTGTGATGCATATCGATACAAACCCGAAGATGACAAGTTTTGTGTTCAAAGAAACGCTTATGATACACCTTTTACTGTGGGAGTAATGCCTAAAAGGCATAATATATTATTTAATACAAGTATTTGATATATTATAAATTCCGTTGTATAATGTAATCAGATAAAATTTTACGGAGGTATTACATATGTTCAATTTTTTCATACCCACAAGATTTTTATTCGGATCAGGTAAACTTAACGAATGCGCTGAGATTTACGAGAAATCTTACAGATAACAGGAGGAATGCAAAATGAAAAAACAAACTGCGGGCAGAGATATGCTGGGAGAATTCGCTCCGAAATTTGCCGAGCTTAATGACGATGTGCTGTTCGGTCAAGTGTGGTCAAGGGAAGATAAATTATCTTTAAGAGACCGTTCGCTTATCACAATATGTGTATTTATGGGAAAGGGACTGTTCGACAGTTCTTTAAAGGCACATATGACTAACGCAAAAAACAACGGAATAACAAAAGAAGAAATGGCGGAGATAATCACGCATGCCGCTTTTTACGCAGGCTGGCCCAACGCATGGGCGGCGTTCAATATTGCGAAGGAGGTCTATGCCGGCGATAGCACGTCCGAACTTCACGGAGGAATGTTCGGAATGGGAGAGCCGAATGTTAATTTTGCAAAGTACTTTACGGGTAATTCATATCTGAAGCCGCTTACAAAGCAGGGCGAATCGGCAGTATTTCTTGCAAATGTTACATTTGAACCTGCGTGCAGAAACAATTGGCATATCCACCGTGCGGCGAACGGCGGCGGACAGATACTTATCTGCGTAGAGGGCGAGGGCTGGTACTGTGAGGAGGACAAAGACCCGCAAAGCCTTAAAGAGGGAGACGTTGTAGTAATACCGGCGAATGTCAAGCACTGGCACGGCGCTAAAAAGGATCGCTGGTTCAGTCATATAGCTGTTGAGGTTCCCGGGGAAAATTGCCTGACGGAATGGTGCGAACCTGTTTCCGATGAGGAATACGATAAACTTCCGTAATTGGAGGTCATAGCTTGTTTTCAAATAATGACTTGAAAAAATTGATCATTCCGCTGGTGATAGAACAAACGCTGGTAATGCTTGTCGGTATGGCGGATACTCTTATGGTTTCCTATGCAGGTGAAGAAGCGATCTCGGGAGTTGCTCTTGTTGATATGTTTGAATATATGATTATCACCATTCTGACTTCTGTTTCAGCGGGAGGAGCAATAATAGTATCGCAGTATCTCGGCTGTAAGGACGAAAAAAATGCTGATCTGTCCGCAAGTCAGCTTATGACGGTAAGTATTCTGATCTCTGCGGCAATCTCGGCTGTTTGCCTTATATTTCATACGCCGATACTTAATCTGCTTTATGGAGAAGCAGAAGCAGATGTTATATCTGCGGCGGACAGCTATCTGACAATTACAGCAGGTTCGTTCTTTTTTATGGGGATATACAATTCAGCGTCGGCGATTTACCGTTCAATGGGAAAAACCAAAATTACGATGTATGTTTCGCTTATGATGAATATTATCAATATATCGGGAAATGCGATAGGTATTTTTGTGTTAAAAGCGGGAGTTGTGGGAGTTGCCGTACCTACGCTCGTCTCAAGAGCCGTATCGGGGATCGTTATGACCCTGCTTGCATTTAACCGCAAAAATCAGGTGTATATTTCCACGGCAGAAATTTTTTTGTGGAACAAGAACTCAATTCGAAAGATATTGAAAATAGCAGTGCCCAATGGAATTGAAAATGGTTTGTTTTCTCTGGGAAAAGTACTTGTAACGGGAATAATCTCCGGTTTTGGAACATCTCAGATAGCCGCTAACGGAGTAACAAACAGCATTCAGCAATTCGCAGTACTTGTAGTTGTTGCTGTAAATCCTGCTATTATTACTGTTGTAGGACAATGCATAGGTGCAGGAGAAAAGGGACAGGCAGAATATTATACAAAAAAGCTGATGAAAATCTCATACATTTCTATTTTAATAATAGGCACAGTTATATGTTTATTGATGCCTATTATTCTGAGCTTTTATGAACTTTCGGATGAGGCAAGGCATTACTGCTATATACTCATTACAATGCATAATGTAATGGCAGTGTTTTTGCACCCCACAGCATTTAATCTTAATAACAGCCTGCGTGCGGCAGGCGATGTTAAATTTACTATGTATGCAGGAATAGGTTCAATGATAGTATGCCGTCTTGGTTTTGCTTATCTTCTGGGATATGTCTGCGGTTTAGGCGTTATCGGTGTGTGGATAGCTATGATTATGGACTGGCTTGCAAGGTCGGTTTTGTTTGTCTTAAGATACAGGAGCGGCAGGTGGAAAGAGATCAGGGTTATATAAGAACGCCCGACAGTCTGTTATTCCCGCATAGAAAAATTAAAAAGCAGACATTGTTGTGATTTTATGTTATAATCGTGCCATAAAAAATTACGGGAGGTCAAGGTATGGAAATACGTGTACTTCGCTACTTTCTTACCGTTGCAAGAGAAGAAAGCATAACAAAAGCCGCGGAGGTCCTTCACATTACTCAGCCCACGTTGAGCCGTCAGCTTGCGCAAATGGAGGACGAACTTGGAGTAAAACTGTTTGAAAGAGGAACAAGAAGGATATCGCTTACAAATGAAGGCATTCTTTTACGCCGCCGTGCTGAGGAGATAGTATCTCTTGTTGATAAGACGGAAGCCGAGCTTAACGAGCAGGAAGAAATAATAGACGGAACTATAACTGTCGGCTGCGGCGAAAGTCTCGCAGTTCAGAAACTGCCTGAACTTATAAGATCATTCCGCGAAAAATATCCTCTTGTGACTTATGATATATATACTGCTACTGCGGATCTTGTTAAGGAACAAATGGACAAAGGCTTGGTTGACATCGGTCTGCTTTTGGAGCCTGTTAACGTTGAAAATTACGAATACATCCGACTGGACATAAAGGAACGCTATGTTGCTCTAATGCGTCCCGACGACCCTTTGGCAGAAAAGGAATACGTCACGGCAAAGGATCTGGCGGATAAGCCTATCATTCTGCCTAGGAGAAACAGCATAAAGAATGAGATAGCAAATTGGTTCGGCGGCTGCTATAAAAATCTCAATGTGCTTTTCACAAGCAATCTCGCCACAAACGGGGCTATAATGGTTTCAAACGGTCTGGGATATTCTCTTGCGGTGGAGGGTTCCGTTTCGCTTTGGGATAAGAACAAAATAGTAACCAGACCATTGTATCCCGAAATTTCAGTGGGCAGCGTGATAGCGTGGAAACGCAGTCAGCCGTTCAGTCCTGCGGCGACAAGGTTTATCGGGCATATGCGTAAAAGTCTCTCAGACCCTTTGGAATAATGCCCGATGAGCATAATTCCTTATGAAAACTAAGTATTGGACATTCAAGTGAACATACGGTATAATTTAAGTGTGATCAAAATGATTGCACTTATTTTATTTAAGGAGATTTTGTTATGAGCGGAAAATTTGATGAACGGGAGCTGAAACGTCTTGTAAATTCAATTGACGACAATCGGGACTTGACGGAAGAAAAAATCCGTAAACTGCGCTGTATGCGCTGCGGACTGCTGGACGAGATACACGAAAAGCAGCAGCTTCTGGACAAAGTGGATTTTATTTTATCCAAATCAAAAAAAGAGAGGACTTGAATTTAATGAAAAAGATTTTAGCAATGCTTGTTACATTAATGCTTTTATGCGCTGCGTCCTGCGGAAAGTCAGACGAAACATCGGTTGAAAGCGGCAGACAGAAAAGAACGGATATTGTAAGTTCCGCCGATGATGTCAGTAAAAAAGGTTCGGAAAATATTTCAGACAGCACATCTGAAAATTCGGTTGAAATCTCCCAGAGCGTATCGGAGCAGACCGATAATTCCGACGCTGAAGAAAATGAAAGCTCAAAAATACTTATCGCATATTTTTCACTTGGGGAAAATATCGGTCTGTCGGAAGATGTTGACGCAGACGCAAGCGTAAGCATTACTACGGTTAACGGAAACGTGAGCGGAAATACAGGTGTTATTGCAGATTATATACGTCAGGCAACAGGCGGAGATACATTCTCGATCATTACTGAATATTACTATCCTGAAAACTACGACGAAACAGTTGATCTGGGACAGGAGGAGCAGTCGGAAAATGTTCGACCCAAGCTTGTGAGTCATATTGAAAATTTTGAAGAATATGATACGGTATTTGTTGGCTATCCGAATTGGTGGTTCGATATGCCTATGGCTATGTACAGCTTTTTTGATGAATACGACTTCTCTGGCAAGACGATTATTCCGTTTGTGACCTCAGGCGGCAGCGGATTTTCGGAAACGGAAAATACTATCAGGCAGCTTGAACCCGAAGCAAATGTGCTTGACGGTCTTGCAGTTTACTATACCGATGTCGAGGGTGCGCAGAGCGAAGTTGATGATTGGATTAAAGGACTTGATCTTTAGTCGTTATCTTAATAATTACATAAATGAAAATAATGTACAGAACTGCTGCTTAACGATAAAGGCGCATTTATCACAGGAGCAGATTTTCTTATCGACGGCGGCGCGACGGCTTCTTACTTTTACGGCCCTCTAAACGAAAATCAATAATGGTTAATTAATATGAGCTGCAATAAAAACACGCAAAAACGTGACTGCATATCAAAAACGCAGTTCAGCTTGTAGTTTATACCTGATATTATACCAATCATATATGATCGGGATTTTATGCAGTTATTGACACGTTTGGCGCAATGTGGTATAATATGCTAAAATAAATTCACAGTATGACAGCGTACGGAATTTCAGCGAAAATATCGGTGAATAAATTAGCAAAAATCAAGTTAAACGAAAGGTTCATACATAAATTTTGTTTATTAATGCAGACGACCGCAGTAATGCTGTCGTATTTCAAAATAGTTTAACGAAGTGAAATAAAAAGGAGATGTTTTTTATGAACAACAAATTAGTAGCGTATTTTTCAGCAAGCGGAGTAACTGAAAAGACTGCAAAAGCTTTGGCGAAAGCTGCCGACGCCGATATTTATGAAATAAAGCCCGAAGTTCCGTACACAAAAGCCGACCTTAATTGGATGGATAATAAGGCGCGGAGCACTGTTGAAATGCATGACCCGTTATCACGTCCTGCAATTGCAGACAAGGTAAATAATATGGACGGTTATGATGTTGTTTTTGTTGGTTTTCCGATTTGGTGGTATACTGCGCCGACAATTATTAACACGTTCCTTGAAAGCTATGACTTTTCAGGGAAGACAATAGTTTCTTTTGCAACGTCGGGCGGAAGCGGATTGGGAGAAACCGTTGCCAAGCTTAAATCGTCTGTTTCCGATACAGCGGTATGGAAAGACGGAAAACTACTTAACCGTGCTTCAAGAGATGATCTTATAGACTGGATAAAAAGCCTTGGACTGTAATTAAGATATTTTTTCAGGCATTGGCATAGAGGGTATTTAAAAGCGTCTGAATAATATTCTTTCTGCCGCGAGGTATATTACTGCATCGAGCAAAGCTGTAACCTACAGTATTATTCTGAAAAAGCGGAGGTATAGCTTATGAAAATACTTATTGCAATATCGGCGTTTTTGTTTGTAATAATTATTGCTATTATACTTTGTATTGAATTTGAAGAAAAATTTCATATAATGAAACGTCGGCATGATAAGTGGATAAAGGATTACGATATCAAGTAATCATAAAAAAGTTTAAGAGATGATGATATGCAGAAGAAAAACGTAATAAAAATAATAGTTGATGTTCTGATGACTGCCGCAATGCCGATACTTATGTCATATATGCTTGCGGGAGCTGAAATTCACGAATGGATAGGCGCGGGAATTTTCCTGCTGTTCATTTTGCACCATATATTGAATTACAAGTGGATATCCGCGCTGTTTAAGGGAAAATATACTGTCGTCAGAGCCGTAAATACCGCAGTTAACATACTTGTTTTTGTATGTATGCTCGGACTTATGTACAGCGGTATCGTAATGTCGCGTTATGTATTCGCATTCCTGCCGATAGAGGGCGGAATAGCGTTTGCACGAAAAATACATATGCTGTGTTCCTACTGGGGATTTGCGTTTATGTCTCTGCACCTGGGTATGCACTGGAATTTCATAATGGGTATGATCAGGAAAATGACAAAGGTGAAAAAGTCAAATATCCGTAGTATTGTTTTTAAGGCGCTTGCCGCCATTGTCGCAGGTTATGGGATATATGCATTTATCAAGCGCGGAATTGCAGACTATATGCTTTTGAAAACTCAGTTCGTGTTCTTTGATATGAGCGAGCCACTGATAGCTTTTCTGCTCAATTATGCCGCAATTATGGGACTTTTCGCAGTGATCGGACATTATTTTCTTGCAGTGGTCAAAAAGCTTTCACTGCCGAAAAAACAAGGTGAATGATATGAAAAAAACGTTTCTTTCTTCTGTACTTGTAGCAATATTTCTTCTTACCTCCTGCGGGAAATCCGAAAACAGCAGTTCATCAAAGGACATTAAAAATTCAAAATCGGTTTTTGCAATGGACACCTATATCACCGTGACCGCATACGGCGAAGATACGGACAAGGCTCTGAAAGCCGCCGAGGATAAAATTACTTCCCTTGAAAAACTGTGGTCTGTCACAGACGAAAACAGCGAGATTTATGCCGTAAATCACAGCGGCGGACAAACTGTCGGGGTAAGTCCCGAAACAGCAGATTTACTTGATTTTGCATTGGATATGCACAACCGCACAAACGGAGCATTTGACATTTCGCTCTATCCCGTGCTTACTGCTTGGGGATTTACAACCGACGAATATCGGGTTCCAAGCGACGATGAAATCACCGCACTGCTTGAAAATACGGGCGTTGATAAAATAAACCTTGACAGTCAATATGTCACAATCCCTGCCGATATGCAGATAGATTTGGGCGCAGTCGGCAAGGGTTATGCGGGAGATCTGGTCGCGGAGGAGCTTAAATCAAACGGCGTAAAATCCGCATTGATCGACCTCGGCGGAAACATTCAGACCGTAGGAACCAAGCCGGACGGAGAGAAGTGGAAAGTCGGGATACGCAATCCATTCGGAGAGGGTAATTTTGCAACGCTTGAGATCGGAGAATGCGCTGTCGTGACCTCGGGCGGCTACGAGCGGTATTTTGTTGAGGACGGCGTGACCTATTGGCATATACTTGACCCGAAAACAGGCAAGCCTGCCGACAGCGGAATTGCCTCCGTTTCGGTTATCGGCTCGGAGGGCAGAACCTGCGACGCACTTTCAACCTCGCTTTTCGTAATGGGACTGGATAAGTCGGCGGAGCTATGGAAAAACAGCGATGATTTTGAAATGATAATCGTCACGTCCGACGGAGAGATCTACATTACCGAGGGAATAGCGGACGATTTTGAACTTAGCAGTAATTTCGCCGAACCGAAAGTGAGCGTGATCGGAAGATGAAAAATACAAAGCTGTGGATAACGGCTGCGGCAGTGATTTTCATAGCCGCGGCAGTGTGGTGCGTAATTATCCTCACCAAGCCTCGGGGAGATATTGTGACGATAACGCAGGACGGAAAAACGCTTTATACGCTTGATCTAGGCAAGGAAAAAGACCGTCTTATTACAGTAGAATACGACGGCAGAGAAAATGTAATCGAGATCAAGGACGGCAGGATACATATGCTTGAAGCTGATTGTCCCGATCACACCTGTATAAATACGGGCTGGCTTGAGGAAGTACCGATCGTTTGTCTCCCCAACAAGCTGGCTATAGAATTTGCAGACAACGAAAACGACGCTGTTGCGAGGTAAGTTATGAATGCTAAAAAATTGACGCAGCTGGGACTTCTTACAACTGTCGCATTGATAATATTCATAGTGGAGCTGCGAATTCCAAATCTTGCACCGATTCCGGGTATAAAGCTTGGACTTGCGAATATCGTGACGGTATATGCGGTTTACCGTTTTACCGCTAAGGAAACTGCTCTTATATTGTACGCACGAATTCTTCTCGGTTCGATTTTCGGTGGAAATATGCTTGCTATGCTGTACAGTCTGGGCGGCGGAACGCTGTGTCTGCTTGGAATGCTGTTTCTTCGTAAGGTGATTGACGAAAAGCATATATGGGTATGCAGCGTACTCGGCGCAGTCCTGCACAACATAGGACAGATATCTGTGGCTGTTGCCGTTATGAAAACTACGGCTGTTATATCCTATCTGCCGTTCCTTTTGGTTTCGGGGTGTATAGCAGGAGTATTTACAGGATTGTGCGCGCAGATTTTGATTTCAAGGGGCAGGAAGGCTCCTAAGATTTAAATTAAAATTTTTATAATTGATATTTGTTTTAATGACAATCATATATGGATACTTGATTTACGGACATATATGTGCTATAATGTATGTATCTTAATTTAAGAAGGTAATACTATGTGGTTTATATTTGCTTTTTTATCCGCCGTATTTGCCGCGCTTACGTCTATACTTGCCAAAGTGGGAATAGACGGAGTAAATTCAAATCTGGCTACCGCTCTCAGGACTGTTGTTGTACTGGCTATGGCGTGGGGAATGGTTTTCCTTACGGGTACGCAAAACGGTATCACGGAAATAAGCAGAAAAAGCTGGCTGTTTTTAATTCTATCGGGACTGGCTACAGGCGCGTCGTGGCTGTGTTATTATAAAGCTTTGCAGATCGGAGAGGCTTCAAAGGTCGTGCCCGTTGATAAGCTAAGCGTTGTTATTACTTTAATTCTTGCATTTGTTTTTCTCCACGAACAGTTTACTGTAAAATCTGCCGTCGGAGCTGTTTTAATTACTGCCGGAACGTTGATTATGGTATTATAGTTAAACTGAAAAATATAAAAGCAATGCCCGCTGTCGTTTGGTGCAGCGGGCAATTTTATTTATTGCAAAAGGACGTATGTTTCGATTGTGAGACTATGCCCGTCATACAGAGTAAACACGTCAGGCAAATATTATCCATTTACAAACAGTTTGTTTGGATTTTACATAAATATGATAGCTGTTTTTACACATTCGGATTACAATAAATATTGGAAATTTGATCAATATTCCAAAACATTCTGGTTACAAGGAGAAAAGTATATGAGAAGGATAAACATAAAAGCAACAGCTGCCGCGATTGCCGCTGTACTTTCATTAAGCTGTTCAGCGGCGGTTTTTGCCGAGATTCCCGGCGACGGTCAGACGGACGCGGAAAGCTTTGCTTCGGAAAACGGCATTTCTGCCGACTGGGAAAGCTGGAAAGATGCTTGGGAAACTGAAAAGAACGATTGGACAAAGGTTTCGATCGCTCCGGGCACAGATGAATCAGAGCTGAACTTTGCGTGGTATTCTAAAACCGAAAGCGTTGATTTTTCAGTCAGCAAAAACGCCGATATGTCGGCCCCTGTATTTTCCGAAACCGTAAACGGCGCTGCCGACGAAATCCTTATGCAGAACGGCGAACAGCTCTACGGCTGCAAAACGACAGTAGGTAATCTTAATGCAGGAGTTTACTATTACAAAATCGGAGATGCGGACGCGGTTTCATTTGAGGTCAAGGACGCTTCCGACGGTTTCAGCTTCATATTTGTAGGAGACCCTCAAATCGGTTCCTCAAACTCTATGAAAGGCAGTAAGGTAACGGACGATGAAACTGCCGCTGAATTTTACGCTGCGCAATCCGACGCAGTAAGGAGCGACGCTTTTAACTGGAACAACACATTAAATAACGCTTTGGAAAATAACGATGATATCAGTTTCGTTCTTTCGGCGGGCGATCAGATCCAGTCGAGAACCAAGGACGCTCCCGCAAATAAAACCGACAATACCTACTCCGAAGTTGAATATGCCGGTTTCCTTAGCGCAGAGGCTCTCAGATCTCTTCCGCTTGCTCCGACGGTAGGAAATCACGACGCTACTCTTGCAAATTACAGCTACCATTTTAATACGCCCAACAGCAGCGAGCTTGGCTCAAACGGAATTGTAGGCGGCGATTACTGGTTTACTTACGGAAACGCTCTGTTTATTATGCTTAATACTCAGGATACCAATACTGCGGAGCATAAGCAGTTCATTGAAGAAGCCGTTTCCGCAAATCCCGACTGCGCATGGAGATTTGTAACACTTCATCAGGATATCTACGGTTCTGCCGAACACTCAAATGAGCCTGAGATCACAAATCTAAGATATGAGCTTGTTCCTTATTTTGAAGAAAACGATATCGACGCAGTATTCACAGGTCACGATCATGCGTATTCACGAAGCTATCTGCTCTGCGGAGGCGAAAAGACGGATACGTATTATGACGGTAATGAGGACGAATATGACGAGATGTTTGAGTACGATATTGACGGAGCTGAGGACGACAGATGCGTATTCACAGCTTACGGACAGATCCAAAGCGATACTACAGACGAAAAGGAACGTGCTTACCTCAACTATCTTGAGGCTATCGAGGATAAGGACGCCATTGAAGAAACGGATTCCGAGGTCGCTGTAAATCCGGAGGGAATTCTTTATATGACTGCAAACTCTTCTTCGGGAAGCAAATATTACGATCTTACCTCCAGAATGCAGTCTTATGTAGCCAACAGATGGCAGGAGGACGTACCTACATATTCGATCGTCGAGGTTACTGATACCGAGTTTACTATCAACACCTACAGAACCGATACAAACGAGAAGATCGATACAGAGTTTTCTATCGTTAAGCAGGACGAGAATAACGGCGGCGACGATAACAACAATTCTGTTCCCGACGATACGGAAAAAAATGAGTCAAGCAAACCCGATTCGGACGACAGTACTTCTTCGGAAAACGGCAGCGGATCGAGCGAAACTTCTTCGGTAAATTCAAGTTCTGCGTCGTCAACGGTAAGCTCGTCAAATTCAAGCTCCGGTTCATCTACACAGAACCCTAAAACGGGATTAGGGGACGGACTTACAGCTGTAGGACTTTTAAGCGCAGCAGCGGCGTTCATTGCTGTCGGATTAAAGAAAATTAAGAAATAATTGGAGAAAATATAATGTCGAATGATAAGCATAAAATATCATCGGCAGTAATGGGAAGATGCTGCGTCCTTATGGGCTGTGTCATCTTCTTCATTTTTCTGTGCCGATTTAACAACATCGATAAGGTCACGCTTATTTCCACTGAGGGGAGAAGCTTTGAAAAGGCGGAAGTACTTGAAATAGTCGAAGATAATCTTCAAGAGAGCGGTCTGAGAACGGGAAATCAGCTTGTGACGTTAAAAATTCTGAGCGGAGAACACAAAGGCGAAGAGGTAAGCGCAACCAGCGCTTCGGGCTATCTTTACGGCGCCGCCTGCACAAAGGGAATGACTGTTACTGCGGTTGTCAACGAATCAAACGGCGAGCTGGTCGCGTCGGTATTCGGTTATTACCGTTCGACCGCTCTTTACGGTCTGGTTGGAGTTTTCCTGCTTGTAATATGGCTGATCGGAGGAAAGCAGGGATTTTACTCCGTAATAGGACTGATATTCACTTTTATATGTATTATATGGCTGTTTTTACCTATGATTTATAAGGGTTTTTCACCTTGCGCCGCCGCAGTATTTATTTCGGTGCTTGTTACAGTGGTGACAATGTATCTGATAGGCGGAGCCAGCAAAAAAACGGTTTCGGCAATAATCGGAACAGCGTCGGGAGTTATTATTTCAGGCGTATGCGCGCTGGCGGCAGGAAAGTTGAGCCACATTACGGGATATAATGTTTCGGACGTTGAAAATCTGATTTTCATAGAAGATATGACGGAGATCAAAGTAGGCGAGCTTATGTTTGCGGGAATAATAATCGCATCGCTGGGAGCGGTTATGGACGTGGGAATGTCTGTTTCCTCAACTATTCAGGAAATCAGCGACAAAAATCCCGAGCTTACCTTCAAGGAATTATTCAGATCCGGCATAAACGTGGGAAGAGATATGATGGGTACTATGTCGAACACGCTGATCCTTGCATTCACCGGAGGTTCAATAAACACTCTTGTGTATATGTACAGCTATGATTATTCCCACAGGCAGATAATGAATATGAACGCCATTGCTATCGAGCTTATTCAGGGAATATCGTCCAGTATGGGAGTAGTGCTTACAGTTCCTCTGGTTTCTCTGTTCGCAGCGTGGATAATAAAAAAGGATAGATTGTTTAAATCCTCATAAGCGTTTTGATCCGTATGTCCTGCGCGGCTCAGTATACCGTTTTGAAAAGAAACTCCCGTTGTGCCTGCGGAGAAGTATAGAGCGATGTATATGCGGCAAGCTTGCTGATCGAAAACAAGGGCAAAGGCTATAAGCAAGGAGTATATTTTCAAAAGATATTTGATACTCAGACAAGAGCCGCTGTTATTCAGATTTTTACGCAGCAGCTCCTGCAATGCATTCGGTAAAATTTGTTTTCCATAAAAATTTTCATACCGCATTTATTTTTCCGCGATCATATTTGATTTAGTAATTGCGGAAATGTTCTGTGTCTATGCTGCTGTCGTTTACATAATACGATATCTCCATTCTTGAAAAGACACAGCTTATTTAACGCAAAAAGCCTAGCATTTTTCTGCTAGGCCTTTTTGATATTATGAAATCATCACTTTTAACGGCAATTTTGATTTACGCGTAACATAATGCTATTTCATCTGATTTTTAAGCTTATTCTGCTCTTCCTCCATAAGCTTCATTAATTCCTCAAGGGAGGCTGAACCTGCGCCCGAAGATGTTCTTGCAGGTCTTTGTGCAGTACGCTGTCCCTGCGGTCTGGGTCTGCGCTGTGCAGGCTTTTTAACAGGCTTAGGCTCAGGCGTCGGCTCGGCTACTGCGTCGTCAACAAGCTTTGACGCTTTTTCGTAGTATTCTGACATTTTTATATCATCGTCTGTAACGGTTGGCTTCGCCTTAGGTTCTTCCTGTACGGATTTTCTGCTGAAATCAAGATCCAAGTCGTCATTTTTCTCAGCGGAATTAAAAATGTTCTCCGACTGTGAATAACTCTGTTCAGTCTGCTGTTGTTCGATCTGATGACGGCGCTTTGCTATCTGCTCGCCTTCGTTCTGTCCGCCGAAAAGGAAGTCGTCAAGCTTGATCTCTTCTTCAGGTTCTTCTTCCTCTTCCTCCTCCTCTTCTTCGGGGGAGTGCGTAGCGATAGCTATAATAAGCTCGATAAGCACAAGGAAGAACAGAGGAACAACCGCGCACACGATCATACCGAACTTAGAGGTAATGAATGTGATGACGGTACCTGCTGTTTTGAAATAGCTTGAAGTACTGCCGACAATGTTTTGTGAGGTAACATCGTAGTACTTATCTCCGTTGGAAATGGTGTAAACAACGCCGTCGCCGCCGTCGTTGGAATTAACGTCCGCAAGCCAGAACACGCCTGTGCCTACGCCCTCTACCTTTTCACACAGAACTGCTGTGCCGATTTTTTCGGTTGCGTTTGTAAGTCCGTTTGAGGCGATAACAAGCACGTTCTTAGGTACCGAAACCTCGTATGTACCTTCCTCTGTCTTGGCGGTAAGCTCAGAGCTTGTCATATAAAGACTGTATCCCGCAAAGCTTGGGGTAACGTCCTTATTCTTGAATACCTTTCCGACGCCGAAAATGATCAGCATTTCCAGAATAATAAAGACGATGAAAAAGACCAGCACGTTTTTGCCTGCATTGGATTTTTTGTTAGTACTTGCTCCCATTTATTCACATTCCTTTCAAACGCGTCGGGAAAGACGCTGTTACTTTTGTAACTTAAATGTAATTAAGCTGTCACATATTATTATAACACATTAATCCGCAAATTTCAACACTGTTTTTTATTTATTTACATATTTTCTTGAGATGAGATAAATTCCCTGCAAAAATATCCTGATTATCCCTCGGGCTGAATTCTGTTGAGCTTGATAGTTATGGTGTTCATTCGATCGTTCTTGATAATGGAATAGCTTGAACTGTCGTAACGTCCGTCGGGATACTGCTCGGCGCATTCCCTTAAAATGGAGAAGATGACAGGGTTGCCGTTTTCGTATTCCTGACGGAAGATCCGTTCGTATGCGTTGGCGTATGAGTAAGCGTCGGCGCACTTGACCCTTGCGTAATCGCCGTTATTCGCCATTGCGTCGCAGACGGAGGCGGTGATGACATCTGCCGCAAAGTCTGCGTGACTGATGACAAGTCCTCTGCGGACATAGTAGTTCGCGTCATTGCTTACAGCCGCGGGATAGTTAAGATACTTGTTTTCGTCCGCCGCGTGGTCTCGGTTCATTTCCTCGTCGGTAACTGCAAAATAGTCGTATCTGAGATAGCCGTCTCCCATTTGAGAAACGGGATCGTCCCAAGTAAGGTCCATACCGTACCACTGTCCGTCTATAAGGACCTTGTTCCATATATGGGGGAGCGCTTCTCCCTCCTCAAAGCCCTGCCCTACGACAGGGATACAGCCTATGTCCGCCCGTTCGCAAAGCATTAGCAGAGCCTTTGTGTAGCCCTCGCATACCGCTCTGCCGTCCACAAGACAGCCGTATGCGGTGTAGCAGTCTGTCCCGTTTTCATCGTAAACGCAGCTTGTTATGACCATATCGTGGAAGTACGCGAGCTTTTCAAAATCGTCCCATTCGGGGGAAACGCCTGATATTATCGTATCTATGCGCGCGTTTATTTCGTCAAGCTCCGCCTGAGCTTCCTCGGGAGTTTTGACGTACTCGACGTCTATGGACATTACATAGCCCTCCGAATTCACCGAAACGGAATATTCCTGCCCGATATAGTTAAGCTCGGGAGCGCATGAAGTACACAGCACTATGAATTTGCATATGTCCTCGGACTTGACAACGTTTTTGGATATGACGATAGTCTCCTCAAAATTCATAAGTCCGCTGTAGATCTGGCGGCAGACGGTGTTTTCCTCTTCGGTGAGATACTGAAGAAAATACTCGGCCGCAAATGGAATATCGATATCAGCCAAAGCCTCTTGGTTTTCCTCAGGCTCGGCAATATCGGCTTTAGTGTTTTCCGTATAATTGATGTGAATGCCTGTTGCCTCGTCCGCGTATGGATCGCTTTCGGTCGCTCCGTCGTTTGCTGAGGATAAACGCTGGGTAAGCTTTGTTATTCTATCACCCACGCCGCTGTTATTCAGAACAAGGACACAGCCGCCTGCCGCGACCGCAAGCGCCGTAATAACGCCGATAATTCCTGCCCTGCTCTTTGATTTTTTAGTCATTGATAAAACCTTCCAAAATTAAATTACACTTGTTGTTCCAGAGGTGAGAAGTTAGAGATTAGAAGTGTTAGCCGCACATTTCGTCTTTTCTAACCTCTAACATCTATGTAGAGGATTTCGCTCCTGCGGGAGCGACAAGGGGCTCCTCGCCCCCTTGACCCCTCGCAAGCCCTCCGGCG
Source organism: Ruminococcus sp. (assembly GCA_030531185.1). GTDB lineage: Bacteria > Bacillota > Clostridia > Oscillospirales > Ruminococcaceae > Hominimerdicola. The sequence goes on along the minus strand of JAUNOG010000004.1, from coordinate 16,661 downwards.
GCGGGCTTGATCCTCCGCTTTTTAACTCACGTCATAGTTTTGTGTTGGCTTTTCATTTCGTTCCGCTGAGTAAATTTTTTCTAATCTCTAACTTCTAACAGAGCTTTCCGCTGTTTCCTGCAAAATAACGGCTCTCAGTTTTTCTATTTTTCTGTCCTTGACCTTAATTACCGAAAATCTGATATTTTCCCATTTTACCGAAGGGGTCTCGTTGTCGTCGGGAATTCTTCCCAGCAGATCTATCACCATTGCGCCGATAGTCTCAAAAACGGAGTTTTCATCAGGCTCTTTTCCCAGAGCCTCCATAACGTTCTCATAATCGGCGTTTCCGAGTATTTCAAAAACGTAAGGGGAGAGCTGAACTATTTCATCGGTCTCGTCGTCGTATTCGTCCTGGATATTGCCGACAATAGTCTCAATGCAGTCCTCCATAGTGGCAACGCCCGCAGTTCCTCCGTATTCGTCCACCACCACAGCCATTTGCTGCTTGAGCGCGGAAAATTCTTTGAAAAGCTCGCCGCACTTATTCGTCTCGGGGACGAACATAACGTCGCGCGTGAAATCCTTTACAGTTCTGTTTTCGGCGTCCTCATGGAAAACCAGCGTAAGCAGGTCCTTAGCAAAAACAACGCCCTGAATGTCGTCGATAGTGTCCTTATAAACGGGTATCCGCGAAAAACCGCTTTCAATGGCAAGCTCCACAGCCTCCTTGATAGGAGCGTTTTCGTCTATCGCCATAACCTCGGTCCTGTGGGTCATAATGTCTCTTATTTCAAGGTCGTCAAACTCGAAGATATTGCCTATCATCTCCGCTTGACTTTCCTCTATTGCGCCCGTTTCGTTAACTGCGTCGACCATAAGGAGAATTTCTTCCTCGGTGACAGTTTCGTTTTTGTTTACGTTACGCACGCCGAAAATCCGCAGAATAATTCGGGAAAGACGGTCGTTGACGATCTCCAAAGGCTTAAAGAGCGCAAGCCAGCATTTATAAACGCCGCTCATCCGCAGAATAAAGCCGTCGCCTATCTTACCCGAAGCGCATAGCTTTTTGGGGATATTAATAGCGAAAATACTGATAACAAGCGTAAAAATACAAATTATGATAATAAAGCTGATAATGCTTACAGCATAATATTTCCAGCCGTCAATATTATCGGATTTTCCCAAAAGCTTGGTAAGCTTGACAGCAAGAGGTTCAAAATAGTAAAGCGTTCCCAGTACGGAAATAATTATTATCATAATAGAGCGTGAAATGAGGTTAGCGGACATAAACCGCGCAGGACGTTCAACCATTTTCAGCAAACGAGCCGCTCTTTTGTCCTCCTCCGCCAGCTTTTTGAGCTTTGCATCATTAAATTCAACCGCGGCGGTTTCGCAGGCGCAGAAAAACGCCATAATCCCTATAAAAGCGAGACAAATTACTATACCGATCCACAATCGCCCGACGTCGTCCATTATATCATCATCTTCCTTTATATACATTATATAAAATAATAATAGCAAACATTCTGTCGGTTGTCAAGAGATTTTGCGGGTGGAAAAATACGGATTAGCACATTAAATGAAAAAGCGTAAAAAAGACCGAGCATAATAGTGAAAAATAATTAGAGGTAAGAGGTTAGAATAAACTTGTTCAGCGGAATAAAAAGAAAGGCTTGCTCTGCAGATTATGCAATCCCAATAAAAACCGTAAAAAATCAAGTTTTGCTATTGACATTTGCTGTGAAAAGTTTTATAATTATTAAGTGAATGTGTTCTCGAAAGGACTTTTTGTCTTTTTTTGGCACTATTAAAAATTTTTAGGAGGATTTAAGGTGCGAAAAGTAAAAAAACCTGTGTTTTTTATCGTACTGATTTGTATTCTCGCCTTTGCATACCTGACCTATGCGGGCATACATACTCAGTACGGAGATATAAAAACAACCTATATCAAGGGCGTTGACGAGATACGCTGGGGTATCGATATTCAGGGCGGCGTTAACGCGACCTTCGAGCCTGACGGCGAATACGACGCTACAGACGACGAAATGGACGCGGCTAAGGCTGTTATCGAACAGCGTCTGGTAAGTCTCAACATCACCGACAGCGAGGTGTATGTGGATTACACCAAGCATAGGATTATGGTTTCCTTCCCTTGGCAGGCAGGCGAGGAAAGCTTTGACCCCGAGGAGGCTATCTCGGAGCTCGGCGATACCGCTCAGCTTGTTTTTGTAAAGGGTACGACCCAGCCCACAGGTGACGACGATGAAAATATCGTTCTGACGGGTACGGACGTTAAAAAGGCTCAGGCAGTCTCATACAACGACGAGCAGACGGGAAGTCTGACCTACGCCGTAAGTCTGGAGCTTAACGATTCGGGTAAGGATGCGTTTGCCGACGCTACGACGGAGCTTGCAGGCTCGGGCTCTATCTCTATCTGGATGGACGAAAATCAGATATCTGCTCCGAACGTAAACGAACCTATTACCGACGGCAAGTGCCAGATCACAGGAAGCTCCGCAAATCCGTTTACATACGAGTCCGCTAAGGCTCTGGCGGATAAGATCAATGCGGGCGCGCTGCCCTTCAATCTGAAAACTACCAGCACGAACATTATATCCGCTACCCTCGGCGAGGGCGCAAAGAACGCTATGCTTTTTGCGGGAGTTATCGCGTTTGCATTTATTTTCATTTATATGATATGCGTTTATAAGCTGCCGGGCTTTGTGGCAGGTATCGCGCTGTTCGGACAGGTTGTCGGAACGATTGCTTGTATCTCCGGTTTCTTCGGCGCATTTGAAAGCTTTACGCTGACAATACCGGGTATTGCGGGTATTATCCTTGCTATCGGTATGGGCGTTGACGCCAACGTTATCACAGCCGAGAGAATCAAGGAGGAGCTTAACAACGGCAAGACCCTTAACGGTGCGATCGAGCTTGGCTATAAGAGAGCGTGGAGCGCAGTATTCGACGGAAACATCACCGTTGTGTTTGTTGCAGTTATCCTTATGGGCGCGTTCGGTCCTACCGACAGCGTGTTCGGAACTCTGCTTAAACCGCTGTTTATGGCATTCGGCGCGTCAACGGCAGGTACAATTTACTCCCTTGGCTATACTCTGCTGGTAGGTATCGTTCTTAACTTTGTATTTGGTATCTTCTGCTCGAGACTGATGCTTTCGTCACTTTCAAAATTCAAGTGCTTTAAAAAGCGCAAACTTTACGGAGGTGCTGACAGCGATGAATAAAGAGAAAAAGATACTTGACGTTGTGGGACACCGCAAGGTGTTTTATACCATTTCCTGCGTACTTATTGCGCTGTTCATTGTGCTGACATTTGTGCTGAAGCTCAATGTGGCGATAGAATTCAAGGGCGGTACGATTTTATCATACACCTATACGGGGGACATCAATACGGACGATGTTCAGAAAATCGTTACCGACACACTGAACCTCAACTCCACTGTAACCAAGGGAGAGGATACGTCCTCCTCAAAGACAACGGTAAAAATCCAGTTTGCGTCTACTGAGGGTATCAGCGACGAAAAGCAGAATGCGCTTAAAGACGCTCTTGTTGAGAATTTTCCCGATAATGAGATCGAACTGTATGAGTCCAACGACGTAAGCGCCTCAAACGGTATGGATTTCTTCCTGAAATGTCTGGTTGCGTGCGCGTTTGCGGCTGTTGTAATGATAATCTATATCGGTTTCAGATTTAAGAAGATCGGCGGTATTTCCGCAGGCGTGTTCTCGGTAGTTGCGCTTATCCACGATATGTGTATGGTATACGGCTGTTTCGTCATCTGCCGTTTTGATATCAATGCAAACTTTATGGCGGTTATGCTGACGATACTCGGTTACTCCATTAATGCGACTATCATTATCTACGACAGAATAAGAGAAAATCAGAGACTTATGGGCAGCAAGCTGGAGCTTGAAGAGCTTGTAAATCTGTCTATCACTCAGACGCTGGGACGTTCTATCCACACCACTGTAACTACGGTTGCGGCTATGGCTACGGTTTGTATTGTATGCCTGATTTACGGAGTTTCCTCAATTATGAGTTTCTCGTTCCCGCTTATCATCGGTATGCTTTCGGGCGTTTATTCATCGAACTGCATTGCTCCGACTTTGTGGGTAATGTGGAGAAAGCACAAGGCGGCTAATCCCAAGAGCAAGAAGTCCAAGGAAGTCAAAAGAACAGGCAGAAGATAAATTTTGTCTTATATAAAAAATTAAGCTCACTCTGTTTCGGAGTGAGCTTTTTCATTTAAATTTAATCTTCTAAAGTCTTTGAAAATGTTATTGCCAAAATATCGTCGGAGGCAGGATTTTTTACATAATAGTTTGTAGTTTCAACAGGTCTGTAAATTCCGTCGTCGCCAAGCTGTCTGGTAACTACACGGAGCTTTCGTTCGCCTTTTTTATACAAATCTATCTGATGCTGCAAATCAAAAGTATCGGTAAAAAGCTGTTTGTCATCGGGGTGCATGGTCGACGCTCCGTGCATTATCAGCTCTGTATATATTCCTGTGGACGGGCAGGAACGGGTGGTGAAGTTTTCATATACCATCATATAAAAGCTGTTGCGTGAAAGATTGCTCATAATTACCAGCGGATAGCACATAAAAACTGCGTCCATAAGCAGTTGATTTGCACTTGCGGTCGGCTGAGTAACAATAATATCGTCTGTTTCCGTCTCGGTAAAGGATTTTTCAAAGAGCTTGGAATAGTCCTCTTCATTCATCGGCTTTGCAAAATAATATCCTTGTATAGTTTCACAGCCGCAGGTGCGCAGAAAACCAAGCTGTTCCTTTGTTTCGACGCCTTCGGCAACGGTAGTGAGCTTTAGACGCTGGGCAAAGCTGAAAATGCTTTCGAGTACAATTCGTTCCTTTTCGTTTTCACAGTTTCCGCTCAAAAGGGATTTGTCTATTTTCAGAACATTAGCGGGTACGTCCTTAACAAAATTCAGAGAGGAAAGACCGCTTCCGAAATCGTCGATAGCAACGGCAAAGCCTGCACAGCGCACATCTGCTATAAACTTGATTATATAATCCCGTCCTTTCGCTAACGCTGATTCGGTTATTTCAACTTCTATAAGGTTATGCGGTATTCCGTAGCTGTCAACTATTGCGCACAGTTTGTTTGTAAAGTCCGTCTCGTGTGTGTGAAGTCTGGAAAAATTTACTGAGATCGGAACGCAATGTTTGCCGTCCTTTTGCTGTCTGCTTAAAAACTCGCAGACTATTTTCAATATGTACCAGTCCAGTTTAGTAATTAAAGCGCTTGCTTCAAGCACAGGAACAAAGCTGCCGGGAGGGATAAGTGTTCCGTCGTCATCAATCCATCTGGCAAGAGCCTCTGCTCCTGTAATTTTTGCAGTGATAGCGTCATATTTAGGCTGATAGTAGGCTGTAATTTTTTTCTTTGAGATCGCTTCATCAAGCATTTTGCCGATATTTTGTTCTGTAAAAACAATATTCATAGCTATACCTCCGTAAATTTCTGCTTTTAAATAAATTATATCATACAAATTTAAATAATGCAATCCCTATATCAATATAAAAGCCCACTCCATTAGAGGAGTGAGCTTAATGTTTTACAGCATATTTTCCATAAAAGCTATGGTTTTGGCGTCGTACTTCAAATCCTGTGCGCACATATCTTCTTCCAACTGCCACATTTTGGTCACGGCAAAAACCGAGGATACAAAAAACGGCTGGCTGTTGAGATATCCAAGGGGAACTACCGCAGGGGTCATTCCTGTTTTTTTGCTTATTTCCTTAACCTTTGCAAGTTTAGCGAGGTTCGCTGTTGTGGCATACTGTCCCTCGGGCAGATTGTTTGCGCTGTCGCCCTTAGCGAACTTGGCGAAAAATCCCTTTGCCTGAGGTGAAAACGCCATAACGGGGAAATTATGTCTTTTATACCAGCCATACTCCTTCATATCCATACACACCAGAGTTTCGTCTCCGAGAATGTCGGTGCTTGCGTGGGCAAGACTGTAATTTATCTGGCTTATCCTTATCGGTTCCATACCGTGATCGAGAGCGAAACGGTTTGCCGCCTCAATTCTCTCAGTCGTCCAGTTGGAAACGCCGATAAAGTGTATCTTTCCGTTTTCGTAAAAATCATTCAGCACAGGCATAATTTCCTCTACAGGTACGTCTGTGTCGTCTCTGTGCAGGAAATATATGTCTATATAATCCGTTTTCAGGCATTCAAGACTTTCGTTAAGATCCTTTGTAAGCTCTTCGCGGCTCAGACGGCTTTTCTTACTGCCCATTGCAGGGTGTCCGCCCTTGGTGGCTATAACTACATTGCCGCGGCAGTTTCTGGATTCCAGCCAACGTCCTACAACGCCCTCGCTGGCATTGTGACCGTCCTCCAGCCAATCGCAGTAAACTCTTGCGGTGTCTATACACCAGCCGCCAAGCTCCACATATCTGTCCAGAAATTTAAAATAATTCTCGTCGTTGTCGTGACGTTCAAAATCTGCCGCGCCGTATGTCAGCGCAGGAATTCTGATCTCGTATCTGTCGTTTTTAAGTACACAGCTCAGCATACTTGCTCTCCCTTCTGAGTTTCATTTTACTTACCACTATAAATTATACTTCATCGTGTATAAAAGTATATCACATAAAAACCGAAATTTCCATAAAATTTTGTTAAATTTTATTTTTTTGTGTAAAACCTCTTGACAAGTTGGTTTACTTGATATATAATAGTAACTGTTGTAAAGGAGTTGAACTTTACAAGCGAGTAAAAAATTGTACTGATTTGGCTGAAAGATGTCTGCGGGTGAGGTTTTATGAGTAAAAATCTTGAAATTAATAATCTTCTTGACTTATACGGCTGCCTGCTTACGGAAAAGCAGCTCAGTATTATGGATATGTACTACAACGACGATTTATCCTTGGGCGAAATTGCGGCGCAGTGCGGTATATCCCGACAGGGAGTGCACGACGCGGTAAAACGCTGCGAGGAGGCTATTTTAGATTATGAAAGCAAGCTAGGGCTGTACGCCAATCAGAAAGCGTATCTCAGCGAGCTTAAAGAATTCAAGGCTCAGGCGCTGGATATTTTCAATGAGTGCAAGAGAATAAGTCTTTCTCGTCCAATTGCGGAAAAGACCATTGTACTGCTTGAAAATCTTGACAGCAAGCTTGAGGAGTACGATACGTCGGGATATATTGAGAATATCGACGGTTCCCGACAGTAAAATTGCAGGAGGGAATTATCAATGGCGTTTGAGGGACTTTCCGACAAGCTTAACGGCGTTTTCAAACGTCTTAAATCAAGGGGCAAGCTCACCGAAGCCGACGTTAAGGAGGCTATGCGCGAGGTCAAAATGGCTCTTCTTGAGGCGGACGTAAGCTATAAGGTCGTTAAGGATTTTATAAAGAACGTTACCGAGAGAAGCGTGGGCGAGGACGTGTTAAAGAGCCTTACTCCGGGTCAGCAGGTTATCAAGATAGTTAACGAAGAGCTTATCAAGCTTATGGGCGAGGCTAATTCAAAGATCAATTTCCCCAATAAGCCGCCCTGCATTATTATGATGTGCGGCTTGCAGGGTTCGGGTAAAACCACTCATGCGGCTAAGCTTGCTAAGATGTTCAAGCGCGAGGGCAAAAGACCTTTGCTTATCGCGGCGGACGTTTACAGACCTGCGGCTATCGAACAGTTAAAGGTAGTGGCTGCGAAGGCGGAGGTTTCCGTCTTTGAAATGGGTCAGATAGACCCGAGAAAAATCGTTAAAGAGGGTCTTAAGCACGCAAAGGATTACGGCAACGACCTTGTCATCATAGATACGGCGGGACGTCTGCATATTGACGAGGAGCTTATGGACGAGCTGAAGGACATCAAGAAGATCGCGGAGCCTCACGAAATTATGCTGGTAGTTGACGCTATGATAGGTCAGGACGCTGTAAAGGTAGCGTCCAGCTTTGACGAGGCGCTGGGAATTGACTCCGTAATACTTACAAAGCTCGATTCGGACACCCGAGGCGGAGCGGCGCTGTCGGTGCTGGCGGTAACGGGTAAGCCTATCAAGTTTGTTGGTATGGGCGAAAAGCTTGACGAGTTCGAGCCTTTCCACCCCGAGAGAATGGCTTCGAGAATTCTGGGTATGGGCGATATGCTCACGCTTATTGAAAAGGCTACCCAGACCGTTGACGAAAAGGACGCGGAAAAGCTTGCGAAAAAGGTTCAGGAAAAGGGCTTTGACCTTGACGACCTTTTGGAGCAGATGAAGCAGATACACAAAATGGGTTCTATGGGTTCTATTATAAAAATGCTCCCGGGCGCTAATAAGATAACGGACGAGCAGGTCGCGCAGAGCGAAAAGGCTCTTAAAAAGACCGAGGCTATGATAAATTCAATGACCAAGGCGGAAAGGGCAAAGCCGCAGATAATCGATCCCAAGCGCAAGAGAAGAATTGCGGCGGGCAGCGGCACGCAGGTTTCGGACGTTAATCAGCTTTTAAAGCAGTTTGAACAAATGCAGAAGATGATGAAACAGTTCGGTATCGGCGGAAATCTCCACGGCAAGGGTTCGAGAAAGAACAGAGCCGCGCTGCTTAAAGGTCTTGGCGGCGGAATGCCGACATAGTAATGATATTTCTTGTAATTGCAGGTATATTTTTTATACTTATTTCCATACTTGATTTGATGTTTGATATTTTAGATAAGTATGATAATTTTTGTGAAAAGCACAGCAACCGTCCGACTGTACTAAGCATTATAGTTGATTTTTTATTTCCGCATTTCGGTATATCTGAATATGGGACACGAAGAGGGAGATTTGTCAGCAAAAAGACAGAGGACTGGATTTTGTTTATTATAGGGCTCATCTTTCTGTCAGTGTCAGTTTTTTTGTAGAAAAAAAATCAGATTTCAAATCAGTTAGTTATCGGATTGCTTAGGGGTTAGACAATTCTTAGTGCACTTCCGCAGAGCGGACATAAAAAATATATTATAGGGGTATTAAAGTGGGTGCAATTTTGGGAATTTTCGGCGCATTTCTGCTTGTTATGGCGATACTTGACTTTGATATGAGAGGTCGGGGTATTCTGGCTGTTTTATTCAGAGATAATCCCACATACAGGCAGTTCACAAGGACAGTCAACGGATTATGCGGCGTCGGATTGATTGTTCTCGGTTTAGTCGTACAGTTCAGCTGAACGGCGGAGATTAAATTTGCTATCAAAAATTAGGCGGCAAAATGTCGGTTAATTTGATATAAGAAGAAATTTATGGAGGTGAATATATAATGGCAGTAAAGATCAGACTCAGAAGAATGGGCGCTAAGAAGGCTCCTTTCTACAGAATTGTTGTTGCTGATTCAAGATACCCAAGAGACGGACGTTTCATCGAGGAGCTCGGTTACTATGACCCTACTAAGGAGCCTTCCGTACTCAAGGTTGACGATGAAAAGGCAAAGTCCTGGATCGCTAAGGGCGCACAGCCTACAGATACGGTTAAGAAGCTTCTCAAGAAGAACGGCACGCTTTAATCTGTAAGCAAAGGATTTATTCCGATCGGTAAGGCTCTTATCCCACCCCTCGCCTTACCGGTTTATTCGGGGGGATTTTCCCCCTCTTTTTCGTGGGAGAACGGAGGAATATCAATGAAAAAATTACTTGAGACCATTGTGGCGGAGCTTGTTGAAAACAAGGACGCTGTTGAGGTAGTCGTTGACGAGCCTAATGAGGAGGGCGTTGTGGTTTATCATCTGCACGTTGCTCCCGACGATATGGGCAGGGTCATCGGCAAGCAGGGAAGAATTGCCAAGGCTATCAGAGTTGTTATGAGAGCGGGAGCTTCCCGTATTGACCAGAAGATTATGGTTGAAATTGACTGATAATAAAAATCTCCGTACCGATTGGTGCGGAGATTTTTTTGCAGGGCGGATATTTTCCTGCCTTTCTTAATTCTTACATCTTACCTCTAACCTCTTACTTCTAAAAGGGCATTCTTTTTAAAAATGCGATCAGAATTATTATAAGTGCGCTTATGGCGAAAACTGCCCATTGAAAGGCTTTCTCGCCCTTGCCCGACCTTACCTCCGCCGCCACGTTGTGAAGTCTCAGCCATATGCAGAGATATTCAATATTTTTGACGGAGAGATTAAGAGCGAAAGTACCGCACAGCTTTTTCCCTTTGCGGTCGTACAGCTTCATAGAGCCTTCCGTATTTATCGTGACCTTTTGGAGATCGTCTGCGCTGTATGTCTTACGTCCGATCATAAGCTCGTCGCCGTCAATGGTTATTTTGCCGCCAACATTTATCTTGCTTTTAAAATCGTCCGCAAAGAGCGTTTCCATAGGATTTTTTTGACTGTCCTCAAGAAGTCCGCCGGGAATGCTTTTTTCACGCTTGCCTGTGAGAATGCCGATCAGAGCATTTATTTTTCCGTAACGTGCGGTCTCTGCGTCCGCCATTCTTTTTCCTGTGCTTGACATATGTTACTCCCCCCTATTTTGCATTGATATTTATATACTCAGGCTTTAGCTTTGAGTACATTATTTTTTGACTGGAATAAAGTCCGTAATACCCCGAAAGCATATAGCTTACTCCGCAGGCTATTGCGAACAGCACCGTTCCTTGACCTGCAAACAGCTCGTAGCTTAAAAAAATCGAGGCTATAGGACAGTTTACCACGGCGCAGAACATTGACACAAGTCCTATTGCCGCTCCGAAACAGGGGTCTGCTCCCACCAAGGGAGCGCATACGCAGCCGAAGGTCGCGCCTATGAAGAATGTGGGAACGATCTCTCCGCCCTTAAAGCCTGAGCCGATACAAACGGCGGTGAACACTATTTTCAGCAGGAACGCCAAATATTTTGCGTTTCCTTCCTCGATAGCGGCGGAGATTATTCCTCCGCCCGCGCCGTTGTAGTCTCCGCCTGTAAGCAGAGTGAGCGCGATAAGTATAACTCCGCCTACCGCAATGCGTATGTAAGCGTTCTTTATGTGTACCCTGAACATATCGTGGGAGCGTTTCATAACCACGCAGAAAAGAATTGAAACCAACGCGCACAGTACTGCCATAATTCCTACCTGAGTTACGCTTACCAAGGATACCCGAGGTACCTCCGAGCCGATCTTGAACGATGTGGGAGGAAGTCCCATAAGTATTGATATCTTGTATGCCACAAGGGAGGACGCTATGCAGGGGACAAGTCCCACATAGTAGATAACGCCGACGCTTATGACCTCCATAGCAAAAAATGTCGCCGTAAGGGGAGTTCCGAAAAGCGCGGCGAATACCGAACTCATACCGCACATTATAACAAGGCTCATATCCTTGTGGTCTAAGCGGAGTATCTCTCCCGCTTTTGCGCCGATACTTCCGCCTAACTGCAATGCCGCTCCCTCACGTCCTACGGAGCCGCCCACGAAATGGGTAATGACCGTTGAGACGAAGATCAGCGGAGCCATAATTACAGGCACCTTTATGCTTGTCCGTATGGAGCTTATAATGAGGTTTGTTCCCGTTTCCTCGTCTATCTTGCAGACCCTGTACAGAAAGACTATCAGCAATCCTGCTATGGGAGCGAGAAAAACTGTCCATTCGTGGTGACCCACACGGAAATCCGTCACAAGGTTGACCGCCATATGAAACAGAGAGCCTACCACTCCGCCCACAATACCCAGCGCAACGGAAATGCACAGCAATTTGGCAAATGCAAAAGCGTATTTAAAGCCCGAGTCTATTTTACCTTTGATAAATTGCTTGTTTATCACATTTATACCTCCGAATAAAACTCAGGGCGACTGAAAAGCCGCCCTAATATAAATTTTACCCGAAATTATTTCTCGGCAATAACCTCTACCTCAACAAGAACGTCCTTCGGGAGTTCTTTTACAGCCACGCAGCTTCTTGCGGGCTTTGAGGTGAAATACTCGCCGTAAACGCCGTTGAATGCGGCGAAGTCCGACATATTCTTGAGGAAACATACCGTCTTTACTGCCTTGTCGATAGAAGAACCTGCCTCTGCGAGAACGGCGGTAAGATTTTTGCATACCTGATGCGTCTGCTCCTCGATAGTAACTGCCTCTACGTTTCCTGTAGCGGGGTTGATAGCGATCTGTCCCGAAGTGAAAACAAGATTACCCACAACCATTGCCTGCGAGTAGGGTCCGATAGCGTCGGGCGCATTTTTTGTGTAAACTTTTTCTGCCATTGTGATCTGCTCCTTTATATGTATTTTAATTTATTATTTTAAAGCCCTCGTTTGTAAGAGCCTGTCTGATCTCTCTGATGTGCTCGTAGTTCCTCGTTTCAAGGACTATTCTCAGCAGACATTCCGTAATGTCGCTGTCCTCGCTTGCTCTTTCGTGGTGTATGGAAACGACGTTTCCCCCCAGGTCGGAGATGATAGCCGATACGCCCTTGAGCTGTCCTGGCTTATCCTCAAGCTGGATCGTCAACGTGTCGGAACGTCCCGACTTCAGCAGACCTCTCTTGATGACCCTTGAAAGTATGGTAACGTCGATATTTCCTCCCGAAACGAGGCAAACCACGTTTTTGCCCTTGATATCGGGTATCTTATTGAACATAACAGCCGCCACGGAAACTGCGCCCGCGCCCTCGGCAATAAGCTTCTGCTTTTCGATAAGGTGCAGGATAGCGGAGGAAACCTCGTCGTCCGTAACGGTAACGATACCGTCCACATACTTTGAACAGTATTCAAACGTATGCTCTCCCGGCTCCTTGACCTTTATACCGTCGGCAATGGTGTGAACCGTGTCGAGGCAGGTGATTTTTCCGTCATTAATGGACTTGACCATAGACGCCGCGCCCTCAGCCTGAACGCCGTAGACCTTAACTCTGGGGTTGAGCTGTTTAACTGCGAATGCAACGCCCGAGATAAGTCCGCCGCCGCCCACAGGTACTACAATGACGTTCGCGTCCGTGACCTGATTGAGTATTTCAAGACCGATAGTGCCCTGTCCTGCAATAACGTTCTCGTCGTCAAAGGGGTGAATAAAGGTGTAGCCCTTTTCGTCGCGAAGTCTGATAGCCTCCGCATAAGCGTCGTCGTAAACTCCGGGCACGAGACATATCTCAGCACCGTAGCTTTTGGTAGCCTCGACCTTTGATATAGGCGCTCCGTCTGGCAGGCAGATAATGGACTTTATACCGTTCTTAGCCGCCGCAAGCGCAACTCCCTGAGCGTGGTTTCCCGCAGAGCAGGCGATAACGCCGTGGGACTTTTCCTCGTCGGACAGCTGAGAAATTTTGTAATATGCGCCTCTTACCTTAAATGAACCCGTAACCTGAAGATTTTCCGTTTTCAGATAGACGTTGCAGTCGGGATTGACTTTCGGCGCGTTGATGCACTCGGTAGGTCTGATGACCTCCTTCAGCACGTTAGACGCGTCAAACACCTTATCCAATGTAAGCATTTTCATTACCTCTTTCCAAATAAAAATCTCCGCCCCGAAAACAGAGGCGAAGACAAAGTAATCTCCGTGATACCACTCCGATTGCAGAATTAATTGATCCTGCCGCTCGTATCTCCTTTAACGGTGAGAAACCGCGCCCGCTTAATAATAAAACACTTTCGGCGGACAAGCTCAGGGAGGATACTGCCGGCAAAAATCCTGCGTCCTCGCACCGATCGGACGCTCTCTGAAAGAATTTGTTATGTCTGCAACGTTCCCGTCAAAGCCTTTTTAATATATACAAATATTATACCACTCGTTTTGTTAATTGTCAACAGCTATAATATGAACAATTAAGGAAACACTGATTAATACAAAGCAATCGTTTCGCCGTTTTGAGGAACGCTTGAAAAAACTTTACTGAGAAAGTGACGAAAAACAGCAGAAACGATTTAATCAGCGATTTCTTATCATCAGAACAGCTCCGACATTTTTTCCAGAGAACGTTTAGCCGCAGTCGAGGTTTTCATTTTTCCGTAATAAACGCTTTCGCATGCGTCGGTAAATATGGAAATAAGCTGAGAATTTTCAAGGTAGGGGCTCATAATCTCCAGCTCGGGAGTATCGTTTATCTTCTGAGTTGAGATGTAGCCTATACCTGTAAGCATATCTCTTGCGGCAAGGGTCTCCGTAGCCGAACGGCTTACGGGTACGCCTTTTGTCGTACCTACGAGTGCCGCCATATCCGAGCTGTTGAGAATAAAGTCCAGCAGCTTTGCCGCCGCCTCGGGCTCCTTTGTACTTTTTTTCACCGCCAGCAGACTGGTTGGTTTTACATACCAGCCGTAGGACTTATAATTTTCCTGCGCAGGATAATCTCCCACAACTATGTTAAAGCCGTATTTCTCGGCTGCGTCGCTGAAATATCCTGCGTCGGAATTCCATGTGGCGACGCCGCCTGTAATGCAGTCCTGAAAATCGTTTCTGTCGAATTCCGCTCCAAGCTTGGAAACCTTTTCGTTTACCAGCCGCTGATAGAAATCTATCATAATTTCCAGATCGGATTGAGCGAGCGTAAAATTATTTTCCTTATCGAACACACTGTGACCTGTAGTCTGCTCCATATAAGCGCAGCAGCACATCCAGAAATTTTTCTCCGACAGAGCAAGAGGATAGACCTCGTCGGATCTCATCACCTTTGCCGCCGCAAACAGATCCTCCCAAGTCTGCGGAAGATCAAGTCCGTAGCTGTCGTAAAAATTTTGATTGTACACAAATGTAACGGCGTTAATGCTGTACGGCAGGGCGTTCAGCTTGCCGTTGACCGTTCCGAGCTCCAGAGAAAATTCGCTGAAATTGCTTAGGTCTATGTACTCCGACAGTTCGTTTAAATCATAAAACTGCTCGCCGTCGGAAGAATATTCATACAGCCAGTCGTAATTGAGCTGCATAACGTCCGCCTGAGTATCGGAATAGAACTCCGAGTCCATACGGGACTTAAAGCCCTCAAATTCGCCGTATTCGGGTTTGACGGAAATATCGGCGAAAGAATTTTCAAATGCGTCTATGCCTTGGATAACACGCTCGCTGTGGTCGTCCTTTCCCCACCAGGAGTAGTATATCACTGCCCGCTCCTGTACTCTTTCGACTTGATGAACGCCGCAGCCGCACAGCAGAGAAACGCACAGCAGTACGCATAAAACAGCTTTGCCGGAACGTGCTTTTATCATACTTTGCCTCCCTTGGTATGTACTTTCTTTGTGTGCAGCGAGTATTTTTTACCGCCGTTTTTCCATGACTCCTCGAGAGCCTCGTGTGCGTATTCGTAAAGCTCGTCGTAATCCGTACTGCTGTCGGGATATATAGCTGCACCTACGGCGCACTTTATCATACCTCTGTCCGAGGACAGCTCGCATTGTTTCAGCTTTTCGTCAAGGGCGCGGAGACTTTCCTTCAGTCTGTCGTGAGCTTTGAACAGATCGTACTCTGTGAAGTCCGCGAAAATCACAAATTCGTTTTTGTCCGTTTTGCCCACGATATTTTTAGAATTATCGTCTCCGAACATTTCGGTAAGCTTGTGAGAGACGGTAAGCAGAGCCTCGTTTATGCCTGCGCGTCCATAGCTTTCATTGATAAGTCGGTAGTTTTCAATGCTTACCAGTGCGAGCATTATTGTCGAGCCTGAGATACAGGTCTCTATTTTATCCGCGATCAGATTTTCAACAGCCTCCGAGCTGTGAAGTCCCGTAAGTTTGTCCACGGTCTCCGGGGAACTCTTATCTGTACCGTTATCCGAGGGAAGTATAAGCAAATAAGCTATAATAAGTATAATTACCGCGCAGACAAGAATGCCGCCGCACACCATAAGCGTGTTTGCGTGTTCAAGGGAGGCGGGGCGCATATCTCTCAGAGTAATAATGTTCATACCCCACCGCGTTTCGGAAAAGCTTTGAATGTAGTCGGAGTCCTTGACCGTATATCTGCCCGAGTTCCCGTTTTCGGTAAGCTTGCCGTCAAGCTTTTTGCCCGAGGTCCCGTCGGAGGAAAGGATAATATTTCCCTCTTTGTCGGAAAGATAGAATTTTGTGTTTTCGTCGTCTGCGTTGACGGGGAACACGTCCTCAAGCTCGGAGGTATAGAACGACGAAACAAAAACAGCATTTTCGTTGACCTGTTTGAGATAGAAAATTTTCTTGTAGCTGCCGTTTATTCCGCTTATCCATTTTGTTTTATCGTCGCCGAGGATATCCAGAAAATCGCTGTAGATATTATCGCTCATCAGATCCTCGGTGCCAACGGAAATTTTTCCCACAATATGGTCGTTAACGTATATTATACAGAAATCGCAGTAGTTGTCAAGCATACTCATAGTGAGAAGGTAATCTTCGATCTCGTCCTCGGTCTGAGAAGCGGCGTACTTGTCAATTTTGGCGTCTGCGGCATTGTAAGCGGCAATGCTGCGTTCGGCAAGTACGACCTTGCTTGCGTCCTCTATGTTGTTGAAATATTTTTCCAAAGAAAGTCCGAGCTGTTTATTCAGGGACGCAACGACTTCCGCCTCGGAATTTATACGGCTGCTGAAAAGTCTGATCGAACTCACAACAGCTATCGCACAGCAGGCGGAGACAAGAATAAGTATATAAATAAAGGTTATCAGTTTCCATGAAAACTTTTTTGGGGAGCCGTCTGAGGATATCATCACATCACCGCGCTTTCCGAATTATATTTACGTAAATTATATCATACTTCAAAGGGTGGTGTCAAGTTAGAGGTTAGAAGTTAGAGGTAAG
>JAUNOG010000040.1 GCA_030531185.1 Ruminococcus sp. | reverse complement strand
AGGTATGGCTCTTATAGCAGGCGCGGCGGTTGTTGTAAGCAAGAAAAATCATAAGTAATTGACTTAAAAAAACTCCGAACGGTAATTCGTTCGGAGTTTTTGTTATACGTTTAATCAGGTTCTGCAACTACCGCTCTCCCCTCTTTCAAAGAGCTCTGTACATCTATGAACCTCTGATTTTTACTTCCTTTGAATTTAAGCTCAAGACTTCTCTGCTCCTCGATGAACTTACCGTCAACAAGATAGTCCAGCCGATTTAGGAGCTCCTCACAGCCCTTGATATCAGCCTTATGCTCCAAAAGATATTCAAAGGTATATCCGGTGTAGCTGATAATATCCAGACGTCCGCCGTCTATGGACTTTATTTTTCCCGCCATATCCGCAAGCGGTTCGCATTGACAGAAAGGCTCTCCCCCGCTGAACGTTACTCCGTCAAGGAGCGGATCGCTTTTTATGACGTCCAGAAAATCGTCCGTATCCGCAATATAGCCTCCCTCAAAATCGTGAGTCTGAGGATTGTGACAGCCCTTGCAATGATGAGGACATCCCTGCGTAAAAAGTGCAAATCTGAAACCCGGTCCGTCTACTATAGATTCGTTTACCGTTCCCGCCAATCTTATTTTCATATATTCTCCTTTAATAATTACGGGCGGATCTCTCCGCCCGCTTGATTTTAACTTTACTCCTGCGGGGACGCGCTTGCGCTCTCGCTTATTTTAATTCTCGGAATTCTCTCCTTAGCGGTTTTTCTGTGCTCCGCCTCTGTTCTTCCGCACTTGGGACACCTGTCGCCGATAATGCCTGTATATCCGCACTCGGGGTCTCTGTCCACAGGGTGATTTATCGAACCGTAGCCGATACCCGTTTCTTTCATATAACGGACTATTTTTTCAAAAGCCGCCAGATTGTTCAGCGGGTCTCCATCAAGTTCAACGTAGCTGATATGTCCCGCATTGGTAAGCTCGTGATATGGAGCCTCGATTTGTATTTTCTCAAATGCGCTGATATTATAATACACAGGAACGTGGAAAGAGTTTGTATAGTAATCCCTGTCCGTAACCCCCGCAATTGAACCGTAGCGTTCTCTGTCCATTTTTACAAATCTGCCCGAAAGTCCCTCTGCCGGAGTTGCAAGCAGAGAGAAGTTAAGACCTGTTCTCGCTGTTTCGTCGTCCATTCTCTGTCTCATATGGGAAATAATTTTCAGACCAAGCTCTCTCGACTGCTCGTCCTCGCCGTGGTGCTTTCCTGTGAGTATCTTCAGGCATTCCGCAAGTCCGATAAAGCCAACGGACAGCGTACCGTGCTTTAATACCTCCCCTACCGTATCGTCGGCGGACAGCTTTTCAGAGTCAAGCCAAACGCCCTGTCCCATAAGGAAAGGATAATTCTTAACGAGCTTTTCCGACTGTATCTTAAAGCGATGCAGCAGCTGATTTACGCACAGATCCAGCATTTCGTCAAGACTTCTGAAAAATTCGTCGATATCGTAACGTGCCTTGATACCAAGTCTCGGAAGATTTATCGTGGTAAAGCTGAGATTTCCTCTGCCCGTAACGATCTGCCTCTCGGGGTCATAAGCATTTCCGATAACTCTTGTACGGCAGCCCATATATGCGATCTCAGTGTTGGGATCGCCCTCTTTATAATACTGAAGATTGAACGGAGCGTCTATAAACGAGAAATTCGGGAAAAGTCTCTTTGCGGAAACGCGGCAGGCAAGCTTGAACAGATCGTAGTTGGGGTCGTTGGGATTAAAGTTAACGCCCTCCTTGACCTTGAAAATGTGAATTGGGAAAATCGGCGTTTCGCCGTTGCCCAGTCCCGCCTCCTCAGCAAGCAGGATATTCTTGATTACCATTCTGCCCTCGATAGAAGTGTCCGTACCGTAGTTAATGGAGCTGAAAGGCGTCTGCGCTCCCGCTCTTGAATTCATTGTATTGAGGTTATGTATAAGCGCCTCCATAGCCTGATAGGTCGCCTTGTCGGTCTCACGCACCGAGGTCTTATATGCAAAGGACTGAATTTTCTTGATGACCTTTGCGTCGGCATAAGCGGACAAAAGCTGCGCCTCCTCCTCCTGATAGCCGTTATCGTTTGACAAAGTGGGCGTAAGTCCTCTTTTGTCAAGGAATTCCGCACAGCGTTTTGCTATATCGGGATTTTCGGGAACGTCCGCAAGCAGAGTAAGTCCTCTGCGGATATTGTCGCGGTAACGGTGACGGAATGTCTTTTTAACGCCCTCCGCCATATCGTAATCAAACTTGGGTATAGATTGACCTCCGTGCTGGTCGTTCTGATTTGACTGAATGGCAATGCAGGCGAGAGCCGCATAGCTTGATATCTCATTGGGCGTTCTCAGATATCCGTGACCCGTAGAAAAACCTCCGTTAAACAGCTTAGTCAAATCTATCTGCGTACAGGTCGTAGTGAGAGTATAGAAATCCATATCGTGGATATGAATATCGCCTTGATCGTGAGCCGCCGCGTGTTCAGGCTCCAGAACATACATTTCATAGAATTCCTTTGCGCCGACAGAGCCGTATTTAAGCATCGTACCCATAGCGGTATCGCCGTCGATATTGGCATTCTCACGCTTCAGATCGCTGTCGCTTGCGGATTTGAAAGTAAGATCCTCGTACACCTTCATAAGACGGGTATCCATTTCCCTAGCCCTTGTTCTCTCGGAACGGTAGAGAATATAGGATTTTGCCGTAGCGGCATGACCCTCCTCGATAAGAACCTTTTCAACGCAGTCCTGTATCTGCTCAACAGTAGGAGTAGCGTTTCCCGACGCCATAAGCAGGTCAACTACCTTACCCGAAAGCTCCAGCGCGGTTTCGTAGTCGCTGCCGCCTACCGCCTCGGCAGCCTTGTATATTGCATTTGCTATTTTTTCAATATTGAAGGTAACGGTACGTCCGTCTCTTTTCTTGATTTTTACGATCATTGATTTTTCTCCTCCCGAATAAATCTATACCACATCTTGTATAAAGCACTATCTAAAATCTAGTATATAGTATAAATGGAATAAAGTCAATGGACTATCTGCCAAAAACCGACTTTTGCTTTTGTATAGCTTGCACAAAGCTAAAAAAGCCGCTTTTTATAAATAATTTCAAAACGGTTACAGCCACATTGACGCTAGTCATCATATTATAGCTTTTAAAGTGTGACAAGTAATAGCACTTTACAGTTTGTTATCCGATTTATCCGAGGCCTGATAAAAATGCAGTACAAATCGGGCTGGGATAAATAGTTTACAGAATGTAATTTTTTCAATTGCGACAAGTTTTTTTGCTTGTCATTGATTTAATAAATAAAAAATCCGTCCGCAGTGGGACGGATAAAAGTATACTACTCATTTTCCGAAGAGCTCTCATAAGTGTAGTCGTGAGTGACTATAGAAGTGCCGTATTCCTCTTCGAGAACGTCCTCCAGAGACGTATTGAGCATATAGGCGCAGAACGATATCAGCATAACAAAAAATCCAAGTATAAGCGCAATGTCAAGTCTGAAACGGTTTTTCTTTTTGACTTTCTTTTCCTTTTTATCACTCATTTTTACAGCTCCCTGTCGGTTAGTAATATTATTATACAATATTAAAAGCGTTATTTCAAGTACTTTGCAAAAATTTCTTCGGATATACAAAATAACAGGTGTTTTTTTCTATATTTCTACGATTTATCTATTGCAAAAATTGCCGTTTTGGTATATAATAATATAGTATAAATAATTTCAGAAACGAGGTTACGTTATGTGTGGATTTGTAGGATTTACAAATAAAATCAACGACGCTTCGATCGTGCTGGGCAAGATGATGGACCGCATTAAGCACAGAGGTCCCGACTCCGACGGAAAGTATGTTGACGAGCAGATCGCAATGGGCTTCCGCCGTCTGTCTATCATCGACCTTTCCGACGTGGGCAGCCAGCCGATTTTCAATGAAGATAAATCAATGGTGCTTACCTTTAACGGCGAAATTTACAACTACAAGAATCTGAGAGAGGAGCTTGTCAAAGCCGGTCACGAGTTTTACACTAAGACCGACTCTGAGGTACTCATTCACGGCTATGAGGAATGGGGCGACGGTCTGCTCAATCGTCTGAGAGGTATGTTCGCTTTCATCATCTTCGACAAGAATAAGAACGAGATTTTCGGCGCAAGGGACTTTTTCGGTATCAAGCCGCTGTACTACGCGCAGATGGGCGATACATTTATGTGGGGCTCGGAAATAAAGAGCTTTCTCGATCACCCTGACTTTAAGAAAGAGCTTAATACCGATGTTCTGGAGACTTATCTCACTTTCCAGTACTCCCCTACTGAGGAGACATTTTTCAAGAACGTTTACAAGCTCCCTGCGGCTCATTGCTTTACATACAAGGACGGCAAGCTTGATGTAAAGAGATACTGGGAGGTCAAATTCAATGTTGACGAGGGTCCCGACCTTGAAGAATGGGTAGGCAGAATTACAGAGACCTTTAAGGATTCCGTCGAAGTCCACAAGTTTGCGGACGTAGAGGTCGGCTCTTTCCTGTCAAGCGGAGTGGATTCCAGCTATGTTGCGGCAGTCGCGGACGTTGACAAGACCTTTACCGTTGGCTTCGGCGAGGACGAAAAGTACAACGAGATAGGCTATGCCAAGGAATTCTCCAAGTATATCGGTAAAGATAACTACTCAAAGGTCATTACTCCCGAGGAATACTGGGGTAATCTTTCTAAAATTCAGTATCATATGGACGAACCGCTTGCAGACCCTGCGGCTATTGCGCTGTTCTTCGTTTGCCGGCTTGCCTCTCAGCAGGTCAAGGCGGTGCTTTCGGGAGAGGGCGCAGACGAGATCTTCGGCGGATACAACATTTATCATAATCCCGCGGATATGGCGTCGTACTTTAAAATCCCACGTCCGATAAGAAAGGCTGTGGGCGCGGTTGCCGAAAAGCTTCCTCACAAGCACGGTATCAACTATCTTATCAGAGGTTCAAAGGATCTGGACGAAAGATTTATCGGCAACGCTTATATGTTCTCAGAAAAGGAGCGAAAGGCTCTTTTGAAAATCAAGACGAACGCTCCCGACGCTATGGAGATCACAAAGCCGTTCTATGATAAAGTCCGCGATCAGGATCAGGTAACGCAGATGCAGTACCTTGACCTGCACCTGTGGATGACGGGAGATATCCTGCTTAAGGCGGACAAAATGTCTATGGCACATTCGCTGGAGCTGAGAGTACCGTTCCTCGATAAAGAGGTTATGGCGCTTGCGGAGAAAATCCCCGCAAAGCACAGAGTTACTCCCGAAAACACAAAATATGCTATGAGAATTGCGGCTCTCAAGGCGTGTCCTCCGCAGACGGCTAACAAGAAAAAGCTTGGTTTCCCCGTACCTATCAGAGTATGGCTCAAGGAGGATAAATACTACAATATCGTCAAGGATAAGTTTACCTCTCCCGAGGCTCAGCAGTATTTCAATACAGATATGCTTGTGGGACTGCTTGACGACCACAGAGCGGGCAAGTACGACTACTCCAGAAAGATCTGGACGGTATTCTCGTTCCTTGTCTGGTATGATGTATACTTCAAGCAGGAGGCCTAAATAAAAAATCAAGACCTGTCGAAATCCTCGGCAGGTCTTTTGTTGTATAAAGCTATATTATCCGATATTTTTCATTTTCCGCAAGAACGCCTTGTCCGTCGTCGATCCTGATTACAAAGCAATTATTTTGGATTTCATATTCTCTTGCCCGTTCTTCAAACCGTTCAAATACATTGAGAAATCTATGATAGTGAGGAAGAATTTCTATGTTCACAAGACCCAGGCCCGTAAAATCCTTTAACCCCACCTCTTCGTTCATTTCGGGAGAATATCCTGCGATCAGATCAATATTCCTCTGTAAAACAAGCGATCCTGCGCTTATTCCTACTAGAAATTTTTCTTTTGCTACCGTTTTCAAAATTTTCTCAGCTTTAGAATTTCCGATTGAATTAAGCAAATAGAACGGATTGCCTCCGATAATTTCAATCAAATCGTATTGCAGAAGTTTCTCGGGTTGGTCGGTATCAAAGTCGAAAAAATCAACTGATAATCCCAAAGTTCTCAGTTCCTCAGAAAGTCTCGGGATATGCTTATCTATCTCTTTGTATCCGACAGAGGCGGTGGTAACAAGAACTGCATATCTCATATCGCCGCTGTATTCCGAAACGCAATTCAGTAAATTCTGCGAGGACAGACCGTTAGATGTAAGTAAGATCCATTTGAATACCTCTAAGCTTTATGCTTGCTTAACATAAATTGCTATTCCGCCGTCTCCATAAGCTCGACCGCTTTCATCAGAATAGCGCATTCCAGCCGCTTTTTCTGAATTTGGCAGGACAGCTTGTGCGCGTTATGAATATCGCCTGCGTAAATATAATTGTTTGCATTACAGCCTCCGCTGCAATAGAATTTCGCCCAGCATTTTTTGCATTCGGGCTTGGTATAAACGTGAGCGTGAGCAAAATCGTCCTTCATATCGAGATTGAACGTACCTTCGTGGAGATTTCCCATTTTGTAGTCCTCAATACCCACAAACTGATGACAGGGGTAAATATCTCCGTCGGGAGTTATAGCCACATACTCGTTGCCGCAGCCGCAGCCCCTCAGTCTCTTGATAGCGCAGGGACCCTGATCGAGGTCAAGCATAAAGTGGAAGAAATTAATGAATTTTCCGCTTTCTCTGATTTTTGCTATCTTTTCGGAAAGTATCTCGTACTCCTTGAAGATCTTAGGAAGATCGGCTTCGGTGATAGCGTAGGGTTCCGTACTGTCCGCCATAACAGGCTCGACGGATATCTGGTCAAATCCCAGATCATAGAGGTGCATAACGTCCTCCGAAAAATCAAGGTTGTACTTGGTATATGTTCCGCGGACATACCAGTCCTTATCCTTGGGACGCTTGTCCACAAGACGCTTGAAATTTTTTGTAATAAGGTCATAACAGCCCGAACCGTCGACCCTTACTCTCATTCTGTCGTTGACTTCCTTTCTGCCGTCAATGGACAGAACAACATTGTACATTTCCTTATTGATGAAATCTATCATATCGTCGGTAAGATGTACTCCGTTGGTAGTAGTTGTAAAACGGAATTTCTTATTGCATTCCTCTTCTCTGGAACGCGCATATTCCACTATCTGTTTTACAACGCCGAAATTCATAGACGGCTCTCCTCCGAAGAAATCCAGCTCAAGGAAATACCTGTCTCCCGACTTGTCTATGAGGAAATCTATAGCCTTTTTGCCCGTTTCAAAGTCCATAAGCCTTCTGCCTTGACCGAAATCTCCCGTAGAGGCAAAGCAGTACTTACATCTCAGATTGCAGTCGTGGGCGATATGCAGGCACATCGCCTTGACGGGAGACGCAACCGCAGACAGAGCAAACTTCTCATAGTCGTCCTCGGAAAAAAGTATCTTATCGTTGTAGAGAGAAACTATCTCATCATAGCACTCATTGATAGCCTCCGTATCGTATGTCTTGGAAAGCTTTTTCACCACGTTCTCGGGACATACCTCCGCAAACGGCGGTTCAACGTTATCAAGCAGGTCATAGGTAAGGTCGTCCACAACGTGAACGCCGCCGCTGTTTACGTCCAGCAGGACATTATAGCCTGCGAGCTTGAATTTATGTATCATTTTATTAAACACCCTCACTATAAAAAATCATACAAAAATAAAGGGACATAAAAATGCCCCTTTAATGCCGATAAGCCAGCTAATATTAAGCCTCTCTCTCGCACTTCTGGTTAGCTACCGTGCACGAAGTCTTGCAGGCTGACTGACATGAAGCCTGACACTTTCCGCAGCCGCCCTTAGCAGCAGTTTTCTTGAGATTAGCCTTGTTAATAGTCTTGATGTGTTTCATAACTAATACCTCCGATAAATAAGTTACCTATATTATAGCACATCTGACATATATTTTTATGAATGTACAATTAACGCAGTATAAATATTTATACAACAATGCAATTTACTGTAATAATCAGGAGTTTTTTGAATTGACGCCCACCACGCCTCCCGCGGCGGCGCATACAAGAGTGACTACAAGCTTAGCGGACGCAGGAAAGCTTTCCACTGTTTTCGAGAAAAGAGCTCCAAGCAGCAGTATTATCAGGAAAATAAAAACTCCGCAAAGCGCTCCCATAAGCAGACCGTTATGCTTTCTTCTCTTGCCGCTGATGTAGCCTCCCACATAAGCCCCGACAGCAAGAGCTATGGTAGACATAACCGACAGAGTGAAGTCCTTAGCGTCGATTTTTGAAATGAGAAAAGCAAAGACAAGGAGAATTAACGCTACCACGCCAAGCGCGGCAACCGCTGACAGCAAAGGCGAAGCGACGGCTGAAAGACGTCTGTTCTTGATTATACTGCGTGCTCTCATATTATGACCTCCCGAAAATTATCTGACTAATACAGTATATTTTCCTAAACGGTCAAATATGCCTGACATAAAAATAACCTGCCGTAAACCGACAGGTTATATTCCTTAATTATCTCCGTCGTGAACAGTCTCGTTCTTTGCGATAGCCCACTTTTTAACGCGTATCTTACTTCTGTCTCCGCCTGTTTCGATCACTACGGTATCTTCCTTTATCTGGAACACGATGCCGACAATACCTCCGTTGGTAACTACCTCGTCGCCGATCTCAAGGTTGTCTCTCATCTGAGCGTCCTTCTTATCCTGCTTTTTCTGCGGACGGATAATAAAGAAATAGAAAAACACGATAATGAGAATAAGCGGAATAAAGGTAGCCGCAAGAGAAGCGGTCGAAGCCTGTCCCGACCCTGAAAGGACAGCGATATAAGCTGATAAATTCATTTTAACGACCTCCAAATTTCAAATACTTTTACTATTATAACAGATATATGGAAATTATGCAAGTCCCTTAACAATATTTTTTCAACTTTTCGGTAATTTATTTCTTTATGGAGGATACTATAACGCGAAAAAGCCCCTCCGCACTGCGAAAGGGCTTAAAATGTTATAAGAAAAGATCACTGCTTATTCTTGATATACTCGTCGATAGCGGCAGCAGCCTTTTTGCCTGCTCCCATTGCGAGAATAACGGTAGCCGCGCCTGTTACAGCGTCGCCGCCCGCATAGACGCCCGCCTTTGTAGTGGACTCTGTTTCATCTACGATAAGACAGCCGTGCTTGTTGACCTCAAGACCGGGAGTTGTACTTCTGATAAGCGGGTTCGGAGACGTACCGATAGACATAATCGCAGTATCGATCTCAAGCTCAAAGTTTGAACCGTCAATCGCAACAGGTCTTCTTCTTCCGCTCTCGTCCGGCTCGCCAAGCTCCATTTTAATGCACTCCATACCCTTAACGTGACCGTTCTCGTCTCCGAGTATCTTCACAGGATTGTTAAGTACAAGGAACTCTATGCCCTCCTCCTGCGCGTGGTGAACCTCTTCCTTTCTTGCAGGAAGCTCGTCCATTGAACGTCTGTAAACTATGTAAACGTGCTCCGCACCAAGTCTCATTGCAGAACGCGCCGCGTCCATAGCTACGTTTCCGCCGCCTACGACCGCAACATTCTTTGACTTCATTATAGGAGTTGCGTATTCGTCCTTATAAGCCTTCATCAGGTTAATTCTTGTAAGATACTCGTTAGCGGAGTAAACACCTACAAGACCCTCGCCCTCGATACCCATAAATCTCGGGAGGCCTGCGCCTGAACCTACGAATACAGCCTCGTATCCCATACCCATAAGCTCGTCGATGGAAAGAACCTTACCGATGACCATATTGGTCATAATATTAACGCCGAGAGCCTTGAGATTGTCAATCTCCTGCTGAACGATAGACTTAGGAAGTCTGAACTCGGGGATACCGTACATAAGAACTCCGCCTGCTGTATGGAAAGCCTCGTAAATAGTAACCTCATAACCAAGCTTTGCAAGGTCACCCGCAACCGTAAGGCTTGAAGGCCCCGCGCCTACGACTGCAACCTTATGACCGTTCGGCTCTGCCTTTTCTGCTGCAACAGGTTTATCAGCCATATAATCAGCGCAAAATCTTTCAAGTCTGCCGATAGCCACAGGCTCGCCCTTGATACCTCTTACGCACTTGCCCTCGCACTGGTTTTCCTGGGGACATACACGTCCGCAGACAGCAGGAAGAGCATTTGTGCTCTTGATTATCTTATATGCCTCCTCAAACTCGCCCTCTGCGACCTTTGCGACGAATTCGGGAATTCTTACGCTTACGGGACATCCGGTCATACAAGGCTTGTGCTTGCAGTTAAGACATCTCTTAGCCTCTTCCATAGCCTCCTCGGGAGTATATCCGAGAGTAACCTCCTTGAAGTTTCTTGCTCTTACCTTCGGATCCTGCTCCGCAATAGGGGTCTTAGTCAAACTCATATTTGGCATTATCTTACACCTCCCGTAAGTCTGCACACGTGTGCCTTTTCGTCTTCCTTGTATGTTGCATTTCTTCTCATAAGCTCGTCAAAGTCAACCTTATGACCGTCAAAATCGGGACCGTCAACGCAAGCGTACTTGATCTTTCCGTCAACGGTGACACGACATCCGCCGCACATTCCCGTACCGTCGATCATAATAGGATTGAGCGAAACAAGGGTCTTGATGCCGTAAGGCTCTGTGACCTTGCATACAAACTTCATCATAGGAACAGGTCCGATAGCAATGACTTCGTCAAACTTTGCTCCGCCGTCGATAAGCTCCTGAAGCTTATTGGTCACAAAACCGTGATAGCCGTAAGAGCCGTCGTCCGTACAGATATGGAGATCTGTGGAAGCAGCTTTCATTTCGTCCTCGAGAATAACAATGTCCTTGTTTCTGAAGCCTGCGATAAGATCGACCTGAACGCCCATATTATGGAGCTTTTTAGCCTGAGGATATGCTATAGCGCAGCCTACGCCGCCGCCCACAACGGCAATTCTCTTTGCGTCCTCCTCGTACTCGGTAGCAACGCCGAGAGGACCCACAACGTCGTGAATGAAGTCGCCCTCGTTAAGCTTGGCAAGCTCCGTAGTCGAGCCGCCGATGACCTGAAAAATAATCGTGATAGTTCCCTTTTCTCTGTCATAATCAGCAATAGTAAGAGGCACTCTTTCGCCCTGTTCATCAACTCTGTAAATAATGAACTGACCTGCCTCAGCCTTAGCAGCTATAAACGGAGCGTCGATTTCCATTAAAACAACGTTTTCGTTAAGCTGTTTTCTTGTTACTATTTTATACACCGAAATCCCTCCTGAAAAAATGTAATATAGCATTACGCTTATAAATATTATACTATATCGGGCAGAAAATTACAAGTGCTTTTGTGACGATTTAATGACATTCTCTATTCTTTTCACATTTTTTTTACAATTTGTACTAATATTCTCCGACGGCAAATTTCAGTTTAAGCTTTGAGGACCTGTGCGACATACTGTATCTCCGTTTCCATTCTGTTAACAAGATCATAGTCCGGTTCAAACAGACTGTTATATGTGTAAAGCGCTGTTCCCTGACATTTATCCAGCGCGATCTCAGCCTGCCGGGCGATTATTCCCTGATTGTCGGTAAACTCGCTTTCCTCCCCTATCTTGTATACGCCAAGACCTATTATCAGTCTGACCTCGCCCTGTGCGGCAATATCGCTCCAGTCCTGCAAGGTCTGTTCAAAGGGCTTGACCGAATTATTGAAACCGAAATATATCTGCGGAAGTATATAATCGCAGTACCCCGTACCGGCGCACCATTCTCTGACGTCGGCATACATAAAATCGTAGTTGTTTTCAATATTCCCCTGCGGAGAGATGCCAACCTCTATTCTTTCGTCCACGGACTTTACGGCAGAATAAATGTCCCTGCACATTTCGGATATATTATCAAGCCGCCAGCTTGACAGAGTTTGTCCCTGCGCCATTTGAGCGTAGCATTGTTCGTCGAAGCTTTTTTCGGTAGTGGGATAAAAATAATCGTCATAGTGAATTCCGTCGACCTGATAATTCTCGGCGATCTCCGCCGCACCCTCCGCAATAAGACCGCGAACCTCGGGGTATGCGGGATTGAGCCACAGATTTCCGCTGTTTTCTACCGACTGTATCTTATCCGAATTTTCATCATACCATTCTTTCGTCTGATAGGAACTGTCCATATTTTCAAAAAAACTTTCGCTCTGGCATCTCAGAGGATTTATCCAAGCGTGTACCGAAAGCTCAAAATCGTGGGATATTTCGCAGATGACCTCCAGCGGATCGAATAACGGCTGTCCGTTTTCAAGCGGAACATATGACGAGACGGGATAAAGCTCGGAACTGTATAACGCGTCTCCGAATGGTCTTACGTGGACGTACACGGTATTACAGCCCACAGAAACTATATTCTCGCAAGCCGCTGTATAATTGCCGCGGAATTCCTCTTCGGAGCCGACTTCCAGCATAGGCGCAAGATCGATATACGAAAGCCACATTCCTTTCTGGATTTCGTAATTCAGCGGAGCATATCCGCTTTCCTGCTGAGTTTCAGCCTGCACGGGAACAACCGAACCGCTCCTCATCTGCGAGAGCCTGTCCGACCTGCCGTCGTTATTCTCCTCGGAATTACAGCCGCACATCAGCGCAGCGCATAAAATCAGTACCGCAAGTTTTTTCAGTCTTTTCAAAAACATCATCTCCATAAATCAATGTATATTAGATTTATGGTCTGAATATGCGGTCCGTATACAAAAACCGCTGCGGAAAAGCTCCCGCAGCGGTAAAAATCAAATATTCTTTTTTCTTAAAAACAGATAGGATATGATTGCAAAAATCAAATTATATGCAAGCACTACCGACGGAGTAAGCTGTGAAAACGCTCCCGTAAGCATAACTATCAGGGAGATGACCGCCGCAAGTACTATCCCGCCGAACTGTATCGCAATGCCAAAGCCCGAGGTCGCCTTAATTCTCTTGGCTCCCACTATGAGCATTGCAAGAGACTTGAAATGTCCGCTGCAAAGCATTGACGACGAAACCTTTGATACATATTCCGTTTCTGCCTCGTACTCCTTATGATACCTGAAAGGCAGCAGCTTGACTGAGCTTTCTTCTATGTCGAAAATCTCCGAAATAAATTCCTCCGTAAGAAAACTGTCAACTGTTCGGACAACTACCGCAACTCCCTCGCTTTCAAGCTCCTGCATCCACTTCTTTACCGTAACGCCCGCAGTGACCTTGACCACAAACAGCGTTGAAACAATACCCGAAACGGACAGGTAGATCACGATATTGCCCTTGCCGTACTCCGCTTCCTTAGAAACGGGAGGAAGTCCGTCAATGGAGTGATTTTCCATAAGCCGTCTTGTACCCAGAAGAATACGCTTGTTGTCTATCCAGCCGGTAAGTCCCAAGCCGTCCTCATAAATGTAGCTTTCAACGGGATAGAGCATTTCAGTCTTACCCTTTAAAATTTTATAAAACGGATTTTTCAGCACGCTTCCCGCTTGACAGGACAGGCTCGCCGCCATTAATATACATTCCTCAAGAGACGTAGACGAGGTCAATTTAAGATTAACAAGTTCAACGTTCTCCTTTGGGAAAAGCTGTTCAGCCTCAACCAGTACGGAATTGGCGTCCGAATATTCCTCAACCGCGCTGTAACCAAGCATTACCGAGGAATTCTGGAGCAATGTTTCATTGGCTCTCGACAGCGGAACATTGACGACAAGCATAAGGGACAGCGACGAGCACATCGTCACAACTCCCGAAAACGCCGCAAGGGCAACAAAAGTCTTTTCGGTAAGGTTTGAACCTCCCTTATCGCATATAAACGACAGCAGAGCCACTACGACACCCGCAATGAGAATAAACGGCGAAATCCTGCTTGCAAACTCGTCCGAAACGTCGGGAGAATAGCTGTGTTTCATAAAGTCGTCAACAAACTCGGTTTTCTGCATAGTAACAAGCTGAGGTTCGCCGTCGACCATACTCTTTGTGAAGTTTTCCGCAGCTGTGGGATTTACCTTTTTAACTGCGTATCGATCAAACTCCCCTGCCGCATAGCGGAAATTCTTTTCCGTACGCTGAACTATCATCATCTTGCCGAGAGTATTGAAAATAAGTCCCGCAATAGCCGCAGAAATGTAAATATGATAGAAACCGCTTCTCAGCGACTCCGGTTCAAACAGAGTAATTATCCCCGATATGACCGTAACAAAAATACCTATGGCGGCTATAGAGTCGCAGTCGGGCTTACGCTTTATCATATTCTTGATACCCGCGATCATCACTGTATAGGAAACCGCTATGGCAAGAAGTCCTAAGATCGTGTTGGTGAACAGAAACGCCGACGGCGATATGGATCTGTCAAAGGTTTTTATAAGCGGAAGTTCAAAATCGTTGGCAACCGTAATAAGCACGCTGAATATCCCCGTGAAAAGCAGTACGCAAAGCCGCAGGAACAGATTGCCCTTGACCTGCATAATATCATTAAGGATTTTAGGAGCCTCGTCAAAGCTTTCAAACTCCTTTTGACCACCGACTGTCTTTTTTTCGGCAGTATCGCCGCGCTCCTGTTCTTCATCGTCCTCCTCGGTATCGAGAACGAAATTCTCGACCTTGCTCTTTCTGTGCTCATAAAGAGCCTGAGATTTTTCCTCGTAGGTCGCGTCGTCGGGAATAAGCGCCCTGTCAAATTCCTCGGTCTTTGGGATTATCTTTCCCGTCAAACCGAATTTGATATCCTTAACGCTCGCCCTGTTAACGGGAGGTATATTCTGCGAACTGCGCTGTACCTTATTCTTCCTGTGCTTGGAAAGACTGCTGATCTTCTCAGCGGCTTTCTCTGCGTTAGCCTCGGTCTGAGCTGCCTCCTCGTCAAAATCAGCCGCGCGCCTCGGCTCATACTCGGAACTATCCTCACTATCATCGGAAACCTCAGAAATGTCCCCCGCAGAATTATCCTCTTCCGCGTAAACATCGCTTTCATTTTCCAAAGACGGACTATTGTCCTCCTCAAACTCCGAAACAGTCTCCGTATATTCGTTTTCATCAGCGGTATGACGCTTTTTATCGCTGTACTCCGACAAAATATCGTCCACTGAAAATTTATCAGCCAAAATTTATCACTCCAAATCCTATTTAAGCTTTCTCTGTCTGACAATCTCGTACATAAATATGCCTGCCGCCACCGACGCATTGAGCGAGGTTATCTTACCCTCCATAGGCAAACTCAGCAGAAAATCGCATTTATCCTTCATAAGACGTCCCATACCGAAGCCCTCAGAGCCGACCACAAGCCCGATAGGTCCTGTTAGATCAACGCCCGAATAGCTTTCTCCCGCGCCGTCTGTGCCGTATATCCAAACGCCCTTGGCTTTCAGATCGTCGACCGCCGCAGCAAGATTTGACACTCTCGCTACAGGCAGCCAGCTGGCAGCTCCCGCAGAGGTCTTGAAAACGGTATGGTTAAGAGACGCGCTTCTCCTTTTTGGAATTATTATACCGTGCGCTCCCGCCGCCTCGGCAGTACGGATTATCGCTCCCAGATTGTGCGGATCCTCTATCTCGTCGCAGATAATAACGAACGGATCTTCACCTTTATCCTCTGCGATTTTCAGAATGTCCGAAACATCAACGTATTCGGCGCAGGCGCCCATAGCGATAACGCCTTGATGAGAAGCCCCGCCCGCCATATTGTTAAGCTTCATTTCATTGACCTGCTTGACGGGAATTCCCTTGTCTCTCGCCATTTTGCAGATAAGGGAAATCGAACCTGTAGCCTCGGGATTTACAAATATCGTATCGATAAGCTTATCAGCCTTTAAAGCCTCTATCACGGGATTTCTTCCCAGTATAAGCTCGTTTTTGCTTTCGTCCTGCTCGGTACGGCTTTCTCTGTATGACCTTTTATTTTTCTTCACTTTATCATTACTCATTAAAATACTCTCTTTTCAATAAAATACACCAAAATACATTATAACACAAAAATCCTCAAAAGCCAATAGCCTTTAAGGATTTTTTACAGTTTAGACAATTTGAACGAAAAAATTTGTTGATATTTTTCTACAAAAGAAGTCCTGCGGCGATAAGAGCGGCGGCAAGGGCGGCGAGTACGATTATGCAGGCAACTCTGGCGCCTGTGCTGTCCCAATGAGCGCACGATGTATTTTTCTTTTGCGGAGTTCCCTCGCCGCAAAGCTGCTGCGAAAATATTTTCGCCTGAGCATTTAAAATTTCCGAAGAATAAATCGGACTTTTTGAATTCACGAACAACAAAGCTTTTTCAAAATATTCATTATCTGGACATTTAATTTCGATGATTTGTTTACTTATACCTTTTATCATTTCTTCAAAATTCTCCATTTTTCTATATTTTACATATTATGGTCTTCTCAGCTTATTTCAAATAAAGTTTTCAACAATTACGGGTTGAAATGTTGAAAACCTGCCGCGAAAGTACGCCAAATTCAACATTTTTGTTGAAAACTCTGTTGAAACAGTTGAAAGATGCGGAAATTTCAACGTTTCTATGATTGTTGAAAAATCTGCGCTGTTCAAAAATATGTACTTGAATTCCGAAAAATTACCAAGAAATCACAATTACAATCGATGAAATATATTAATAAAATGTGAACCCCAGCTTCTCATAAAAATACGAAAATTTGAAACTGCGTATTTATCGGCATTTACGGTCAATATTAATTTGTTTTCCGAAAGCCTCACGAAAATGTACAAAAAAAGGTACTGATATTAACGAAATGTGGAAATACCCGTTTCTGATATAAGTCTGTACAATAAAGCGTACTTTTATGCATAATTTTATAAAATTTAAAAGGTTACAGATTGTAACGAAAATTAACGCGTCGTAAGAAATTTTATCGCTCTCTCTATGGAGTCCTTCGAGTTGCCCCAGTCGGCGTTCGCTCCCGTGTTTCGGTAATCGTACATCTTGCAGTAATGTGAAACGTCCTTTTCAAGCTCGTCGAGATACTTTTTGGTAAGCCGTCCGCAGGCGTCGATAAACTGTTTCTGATATTTTTTGTCCATTTGCTCCGCCGAAACGGCAACGAGCAGATCGTAATGAGGCAGACACAGCATTTCCTGTTCTTCAAAAAGCTCCCTGAACTCTCTTTGCTGGACATACATTTCGCACAGCGTCACAAGAATACGGGACATTCCCCAGTCGATCTTGTTGCACACAAAGCAGTCGTTGTTTACGGCTGAGACCTTTTTCTGCTTTGCGGTCTTACCCTCGAAAATGCTCTTGCGGTCGAAGATATTTTTCTGAATGTTCTGTAAATGCGTTTGCAGCATAAGGGCAAGGGACAGTCGGTTTTTGCAGGCTCTCATCTGCTCGAAATGGGTTTTGCAGAAACCCTGCTTATTGGTCTCGATACGCACGTCCGGCTCCATCATAGCCGCCCCCATAATGTACTCGATCGTCCTCTGTTCAAGGGTATCGCGAAGTCTGCACACGGGACAGCCGCACTTAAGCTCGAAAATTTCGCTTACGGGGATAGTTAAAATGCTTTCTCTCATAGCTTTAGTCCTTTCATATATAAAATTCACGAAAAATCTGTTGAAAATCAGTTCTTTATATAGTATAATGTATTTTAACGAATTTTGCAAGGGGGAAATCAAAAATATGAATTACTGTAAGGACGGCAATGATATTCTTCTGCGGCAGTCGGACTTTGATCTGGACGAGACCCTTGACTGCGGACAGGCTTTCCGCTGGGAAAAGACAGCCGATAATACATACAAGGGCGCATTCTTAAATCATCCGCTTACCATAAGCTGTGAAAACGGCGGCGATCTGTTCAGGCTTCACGACACCACTCCCGATGAAATGGAAAATCTCTGGGCTGAATATTTCGACCTTTCCACAGACTACGGCGAGCTGAAAAAACGCTTTTCCGAGGACGAAACTCTGAGCAAAGCCTGCGCTTATGCGGGTGGTATCCGTATTCTCAAGCAGGACAAGTGGGAGGCTCTTTCCTCGTTTATCATCAGCCAGAACAATAATATCCCCCGTATCAAGGGCATTATAGGCAGGCTTGTGGAGCATTACGGCGGCTACCCCGCCTACGCCGATATGCTGGAAGAAACGGTCGACAGTCTTGCATATCTGCGTTCGGGGTTCAGGGCTAAATATCTTGTGGACGCCGTTTCAAAAATAGGCGGCGGCGAGATCGACCTTGAAGAAGTCGCAGAAATGGAAATCGAACAGGCACGCAAAACCTTACGGACGATCAAGGGCGTAGGTCCAAAGGTAGCGGAATGCGCTTTGCTGTTCGGCTTTTACAGAACCGAGGCTTTCCCTATTGACGTGTGGGTAAAGCGCGTTATGGCGAACTGGTACCCCAACGGACTTCCCGACTGCGTAAAGGGCGTTGAGGGCATTGCACAGCAGTATCTGTTCCATTATATCAGAACTGCGGGAATTGAATTTGAATAACGATAGCCGCACTGTTTCTCAATCGGACAGTGCGGCTGTTTGTTTATTTCCTGAGCGGATTTGAAATCTTCCGCTCCCTCCAATATTTTTGACCTCAGTTTTCCCGTCTTTCCAAAACATCAAGCAAAGCCTTACAGCCTTGGAATATATCGTCGTAGGTAACGTCAAAATTGCCTGTGTACCACGGGTCGGCTATATTCTGTCCCTTTCGGTCTGTAAAATCAAGCAGTTTATAAATTTTACGGTCCGTATCCTCTGGAATTATACGTCTGAGATTTCTCAGATTTATTTCGTCCATAACGATAAGATAGTCAAAATTACGATAATCCTCGGGAACTACCTGCCTTGCGGCGCGCCGCTGAAAAGGAACGCCCTCCTGTCTCAGCTTATTCTTACTGCCTCGGTGCATATCGCTGCCCAGCTCCTCCCTGCTGGTTGCGGCGGAGCTAACGTAAATCCTATCGCTCATACCCTTCTGCTGCGCCATATATTTCATTACAAATTCCGCCATAGGCGAACGGCAGATGTTGCCGTGACATATAAACAGTATCCTTGTCATTGAAGTACTCCTTTTATCAAAATTTCAAACTTTTATTGCTCTGCGTTTTCCTCTACCAGATTGCTTATCCATACGCCCTTTCGTATAAGCGTATAGCCAACTATCACCTTTATTATATCCGCCGCCTGAATTATAGCGTAAATGCCCAAAATCGGCAGATTGGTAAAATGACACAGTATCAGCGCAGCGGGAAGCGGTATCACCCACGAATATACGCTGTCGAACAAAAACGTTATCAAAGTTTTTCCTCCCGAACGAAGTGTGAAGTACAGCGCATTCAGAAATCCCTGCACAGGGAAAAACAGCGCGGTTATTATGATAAACCATTGCGCATAGCTCCGTACCGCCTCGGTGGTATCGTACAGCTTGGGGAACAGTCCCGAAACAGCTGTCAAAGCCGCTGTAAGTATCAGACACAGACCTCCCGTGAACCACATCAGACTGAACGAATTCTTTCTCGCTTTTTCGTATTCCGATGCCCCCAAGGATTGACCTATGAGAATTCCCACAGCGTTGCCCAGTGCGACAAATACGACATTCAGCAGATTGCAGATAGCGTTTGAAATGTTAAGTCCCGCAACGATCTCAAGTCCTCTGGTGGAGTAGCACTGAGTTAATGCCGCCAATGCTCCCGCCCACATAAATTCGTTGAGGAAAATAGGCAGTCCTTTTTTAATAACCCTTAAAGCAAACTCTCTTGGAACTAACAGCGTACTGTAAACGCCTTGCAGAAATGTGTGCTTTTTCTTTGCGGCGTGCGCCCATATCACCACGATAGCCATTTCGGCAACACGAGACATAACCGTTGCAACAGCCGCTCCCCTAACGCCCAGCTTGGGGAAACCGAGATTACCGTAAATAAGCAGATAATTGAACACGACGTCGATGATGACTGAGGTCACTCCCGCCGCCATAGGCTTTATGCTCTCGCCCGTCTCCCTGAGACTGCTTGCATATATCTGAGTTATTACAAAGGGCGGAAGTCCCCACAGCATTATTGCAAGATACTGTTTTGCATAAGCCATTGTCTGCACAGGGTCTACCGAATTGCTCTCGCCTTTAAGATACAGACCTATAAGCGGTTCGCCTGCGAATATAAAAATGCCCAGACCGAGCAAAAGACTTATACCGCATATCCATTGCTTGATGCG
Source organism: Ruminococcus sp. (assembly GCA_030531185.1). Taxonomy (GTDB): domain Bacteria; phylum Bacillota; class Clostridia; order Oscillospirales; family Ruminococcaceae; genus Hominimerdicola. The sequence goes on along the minus strand of JAUNOG010000040.1, from coordinate 1,756 downwards.
GAAGGTACTGCGAAAGCCCTCCATATTCTTTTGTCCGTAATACTGCGCGCCGAATATCCCCGGACCAGAAAGTCCGCCGAAAATAGCAAGATTGAACACAAAAATAAGCTGTCCCACAATGGAGACCGCAGTCATTGCCTCCGTCCCCAGACTGCCTACCATAATATTGTCCACCAGACCGACCATATTGGTTATGCCGTTTTGTATCATCATAGGCACAGCCAGATTTAAGGCGCTTCTGTAAATTTCTTTGTTTTTCATATTTTTACTCCCATAAACGATTTTGAAAAATATTATACCACACTTACCGCATAATTTCAAGCAGAATGTCCGTCTTATTGCTCTACCTTTTTTATATACGCAAAAAAGCGGATATGCCGTAAAAGCAAATCCGCCGAATATGGTAAATATTCTCTTAGAAAAATGTAGCTACGTCCTGCTCGGGCTTGCTTGTAAGGACTACTTCCTGTACCTTGAGGACAGGTCCTTTGCCGCGGTAAAGCTTATGCTTTTGCAGGGAGACCTTCGCTGTAACGATTATCCACTGTCTTGCGCCGAGCATTGCCGTCTTGTCCCACTCGGCAACCACTCCGCAGTAACGGATATCCTCCACCCAGCAGGTCATAACGTGTCTGCCTATCGCAAAGGTATTCTTGGGAAAGGTTCCGTCAACCGCTACGATACCCTTGAATTTAAGTACCTTGCCGTCATACTTTGCAGGCTCCTCCATCATATCTCTGTAAAGCAGAGCATAGTCCTCGTCCTTGACCTCGATAACGGGAGCGTTTATATCAAAGGGCAGAGGGTCTTTTATATCGTCGTACTCGATCTTGCCCGTTGCATACTCGTACACAATATCAGTTCTTCTGCTTGTGCCTCTTACTATCTTGTGGAAAGCCAATTTATCGAACTTATCGTCAAATCTGTTAAATGCCACAAGGTCGCAGGTGTTGAGCTTGTCCACAACGAGACTTCTCATATTTTTATTGTACTGCAAGAATGTGGTAGAGTCCACGAAAAACATTTCCTGATAGACAGCCCAGTCGTCGGGCAGGTTTTGGAAAAGCTGCTGTAACTGCCACATTCCGTTATATTCTACCATTACGCGCTCCGCTCCGCATTCCTCAGCAAGGCGGCTGAGATTTTCGGGGTTAAGCTCCTCGGGTTCTTCAATGGTCTTTACGCAGACGTTCTTCATAATGCTCTTGGAAAGGTCGAATTCCTCCTCGCCCTCCTCGCAGACAAGTATCATTGTCCTTTCGCCTTTATTGAAGCTTCTGTCCTCCATTGTACCCTGAATAAATTTGGTTTTGCCCGCCTCAAGAAAGCCCGTGAAAAGAAATACGGCAACGGCAGGCTCCTGATCGTTCATTGGCATAGTGATGATCCCCCTTTATCAGGCTTTGAAAAGCTCTGCAAGAGCGTCCTGCTTAATGCCTGCACCGATAACGCAGAGACGTCCCGTAGTGCCTGCACAGCCTGTTCTTACATCGGGAGTTCCCGGCACATAATCGAAGTGTATCCAACTGCCGTCCTCTGCGGGAACAATGCCCTTTGCTCTGAGAACCATACCGTATTTTTCAGCGTCGTTAAGAGCCTCCAGTGCGGAATTTATCTCTTCCATAGTGTACTTTTTGGCATTTTCAACACCCCAGCTTGTGAATACGTCGTCTGCGTGGTGATGATGATGTTCGTGATCGTGACAGCCGCAGGTGCAGTCCTCGCCGTGCTCGTGATGATGTTCGTGATCGTGTTC
>JAUNOG010000099.1 GCA_030531185.1 Ruminococcus sp. | reverse complement strand
CCATATATATTCCCCCTTTACCGTATCGTTTACAGCATTTTCTACTATAATTATATAACGTTTTATATAAAATCTCAATGTTTGTTAACAGGAAAATATTAATTTCTACGTTATAATAAATTTTAAATTGTTTTTTTGTGCACAGTTACAATCTTTACGACATATTCCGACACTGCTATTTTACAAGCAAAATGCAAAAAAGTGATGAAATGTTTCAACGAAACGGAACAAATCATCACTTTTTTAGTTTATAAGAGAATTTTAAAACGCAATTTTTAAAGTTCAAAAATGTCATTCAAATCACATTTTAAAACTTTGCATATCTGTTCAAGATGTGAAAAGTTGAAACTGACAGCAGCGTTGTTGCAAAGCTGTGAAACGGTAGACGGTCTGATAGCCGCAGCCTTTGCAAGTTCTGCCTGAGTAAGTCCTCTTGCATTAAGCAATGACCTCAATTTTACTTTCATAGTTACCTCCAATACATATTTTACAACACAAATAACGCATTACGTTATTTGTACTCTAAAAAAAATACTAGAAATTTGTGATTATTACCTCTTTGAAATCACCTGATGAAAGACTGTTATTGCGTGTAACGGCTTGTATTCGGCAGTCCTTATATAATTCACGTACATATCCGTCATCGTTATAAGACAGTACAAATTTACCCTTGATACTGTGAAGGACTTCGCACAGCCGCTCGTGATCAGCTTCTGTGAATTTAACTTCATAATGCCTTTCAGTCTTATGATACGGGGGATCGCAGTAGAATAAAGCTTTTTCACGGTCGTATACCTTGATAAGATTTTCAAAATCCTTGTTCTCTATGACCACGCCGTCAAGCCGTTGTTCTCGGAATACCCCCACTTTTTCAGCAGAGCGTTGATAGCTTTAAGCGTACCCTCGCTGAACGTTCCGTTGTTGTCAATCTTGTACCCCGCCAGCATTAGGAGCTGTTTGAGTGCAAGAACTCCGTCGGACTTATCGTCAAAATAAAAATCCCGATTTTACGAGATTTAACGTAAAATCGGGATTAAAAATTTTATGAATTATGCTTTCATAGCCTCTTCAACTGCAACTGCGCAAGCCGAAAATAGTGCTTTTAAGCTCTGTTTTGTTACCAATGCGAAACCAATATATTTTTGTTTAAATTGCCTAATTGACATTTCACCACCTAAGAAAATGATCCTCCTCAAACTTATCCATAATCATAGCCTGCACATCAGTAGTTTTAAGCTTGCTGTCATAAATAATACACGATATGTTGTGTATCCGGTTTTGCTGATCGCGCAGGCAGAAAGCCTCCACAAGATCGTCCGCCGTGCCGACTTTGTAGCCGCCTTTTGACTGCGGTAAAAATATACTGTAACGCATTTTAAGTCTCCGTTCATATAGTTGATACTCTTATTTCACCACAATAATCGGAAATTGTCAATCCTAACTGCGCGAAATGCAGTGGAAATTGGCGTATAAAAGAAACAGCCGCCTCAGAAAATCCGAGACGGCTTAAATCATACCTATTTAATATTTTCCGACAGCTTTTTAATAAACTTAGTCCCCGCGACGCCATTCTCGGAATACCCCCACTTTTTCAGCAGAGCGTTGACCGCCTTTAGCGTACCCTCGCCGAACGTTCCGTTGTTGTCGAGCTTGTACCCCGCCAGCATTAAGAGCTGTTTCAGCGCAAGAACTCCGTCGGACTTATCGCCTTTCTTAAAGCCAGAGCTGTCGAGGATTTTAGGATTGATCTTACTCTGATCTTTCGGTCTAAGAACTCCCGCAAAATGACTGTAATTATGCTTGATTTTCGTGCAGGGGTCGTTTTTGCCCGTCCAGTTCTGGTCGTAGCTGTAAAAATATGTGGTGTTGCCTTCGCCCGTACAGATAGCGATATGTCCCCAGCCACCGCTTGAAAGACTTGACTTCCAAACTGCAATATCTCCCTTTTGCGGAACAAAATCGGGCGTATTGGCTATCCTTGTCAAGTTCTTTTTAAGCCAGTCGTTGGAATTGAAATTGTCATAAAAATGATGAGCGTCGAACCAGAAGTTTTTAATGCCGCTGTCGAACACCTCGTACATATATGCAATGGCAAGATCGACGCACTGTGCTCCGCACACGCCGTCTGTATCGCAGGCTTTGCCTTTGTGGTTTTTGATGAATTCGTCGTATGTAATACTCATAAATTATTCCTCCAATTCTTCGTATTCAAAATTACCCGTACCCGAGTTGTAATAAAATTTCCGTTCGACCTCGTCGTAAAGACAAGGAGTTCCCGCACCGTCGAGGCAGGGAATAAAGTCCCGCACAAGCACGTCGTTGTCCCATATCTTGCAGCCGTAAAGCTTAAACAAACCTTTGCGGCTGTCTATATTGTTAAGGTTATGGACGGCGAAAATCGTAATGCTTGCGGGAGATTGGAATTCACATTCGGGGTCAGTCCTCGATAAGACCTCTTCCCCGTTCTCGGTCGTACAAGTCAAAGTGTTTCTGTTGACGTCGATAATGTATTTAGTATCTTGACCGCAAAATGCGCCGCTAATAAATGATGAGTTTTCATTGCCATATTGAAAAAGTAACCTAGCCTTACCGATTATGCCTTTATGTGTCTCGTGCCATACCGATATACCCGAATTGCCATTTACAAATCTACCGCCCAAAATTCCTTTGGCAGTGCCCGCTGTATTTAAGTCGTAGAACTCGCAAGTTATCTGAACTCGTGTGTTGCTGTCAGGCTTAAATCCAGTGTCAATATGCTCTGTTCCGTGAGACTTGATATATTTTACCCTGTGAACTTTTTCCCAGATTACCGCGCTACCGAAAACTACCTTAGAGACGGGATTGCCGTTAAAATCAATATTTCTCGGCGATCTGCCGTTGAATAAAAACGCCATACTTTCACCCCGCAGTCGTTATTGTCAGAGTTTCGGTCTCGCTGTCGTATGAAAATTGTGGAAGTAGAGCCATATACTCTGATATTTCAGACTTGTACTGTGCAGCTTGGTTTGCGGACGTTTCAGCCGAGCTTGCGGAATTATCCGCTGTTAACGCACTTCCCGCCGCATTACTTTCGCTTGTCTTTGCCGCTGTCTCGCTCTGAGCGGCGTTTTCAGCGGCTTTTACTGCGCTTTCGGCTGATTTCTCAGCTTTGGATTTAGCCGTTTCTGCGGCATTCTGAGCGGCTTGTGCGGCGTTGCCTGCGGTCTCGGATTTCTCTGCATTCTCGGCTGATGACTTCTCCGCCGCAAGGACTTTTTCCAAAGCTCCGGCCGCCTGTTCGTATGTGGGTATCGGCGCGGGTTCGCCCTCCAGAGACGGCTTTATGTTCAGCTCGAATACGTTGGATTTCTTTACAAGCTCGTAATTTCCGCCGTCCGCAGAATAGGCTAATATCTGAGCCTGAACCTTACCCGCCGTTCGCAGGAGCGAGCCGTCTACAGTGTATGTGCCGCTTGTGATGTCTACGTCGTATGAAACTCCGTCCGTATACTCAAACCGCATTTTATACGCCTGCGCGCCGTCGGTTTCAAGTCCCGAAAAGGTGATAGTTCGCGCGTTGGTCTCGCCGACGTAGCCCAACGACTGGGAGCTTAACCTTACGCTGTATTTTTTGTTCAGAATGATCTGCACGGCTATTCTCTCCTTTCCAGATCGTCTATGCGGTGATTTGCCACCTTGATCTTCTCATCGACCAGCTCCGCGCGTTCCTCCAGATGATAGGTGCGCTCCACAAGGTTGTTGTGCTTTTCCACTTTCTTTTCAAGCTGTTCTATGCGGTAGCTCATAAGCTTAATTCCCGAGAATGTGCCTAAGAACGTACCCACCAGAGACAGCACCGCTACGATAATTTCAGTTGACATCAGTCTCCGTCTCCTTTATTTTTCTCATACTGCGTTCCGAAATAGAACGCTATCACTGTTGTGAATATAGTCAAAAACTGCTCTGCCGAAACAGTCCCGCGAACCGCAAGAATGCAGAATACCATTGTAAGCAGAATTGTTACGATCGATTTCACGTTGATAAGCTTTGCAAGTTTGGTTTTCATTGTTTATCCTCCTACTCTTTCAAGGCTATGTAGCCGTTGTACCAATATCTTTCATTGTTCTTTTCAAGAATACATTCTGTTCCGAGATACTCCGAAAACGGCGTTATAAATAAATTAGGCAGATAAGTACCTCCCGGGCATACTATAGAAGAGATCGTCGTGAGGTCACCGGCTTGAGACATCACCGCTTCACCGTTTGCCGACGCCGCCCAGATACTTTTACTTGCGTAAAAATCGCCTACGTAGTACTTGATAGTTGAGGCACTGGTCGTACGATTATAGAGGACAAATCCAACTCCGCCATTATTGGACTTAGTGACAAAAATTCTGTAAGTCGTTCCTTTAAGATATAGCCCATATGACGTTTTTACTCCATAGCTGCATACCTCAGTTGTTAAAAAGTCTTCTATCGAAACTCCGTTATCAAGATATATGGTTATAGATTTTGTCGTTCCGTCAAAACCTAAAACCAATGCTGTTTTTCCGGCTATCGTACAGGTGATGTTTCCGCTCTCGTCTGCGGATACATTATCAAAGTATTCCGCTGAATTTGCGGTTAACCATTCAAGTACTTCTGGAGCGTTTGCCGCCTGCGATGTTGTTGTAAATATGCTTTTTTCTATTGCCATTACTCTTCCTCCTGTTCCTTAGCTAATCCAATTATCGTTTCCGGAACGGTGTTGTCAATTATGATCGCCGCCTCCTGCGGGGGATAGCCTGCGCCGTTTCCGCTTATCTCCGTGTCGCCTAAGTACCGGCGGACTGCGCCGTTTTGTTCTGTGACTATG
>JAUNOG010000098.1:342-4851 GCA_030531185.1 Ruminococcus sp. | reverse complement strand
TCACCTTTTCGTCGGTTTTACCATATTTTTTGTTTTATTTCATTCGGTTGCCCTGTGTGCCGATAAAATAAAATTTGCAGGAAATATTTCAAAATCCTGCAAATTTTTTAATAAAAAATTATTTTGCATACTCCATAGCAAGTACCTGATCTACCCAAAGTACCAGACTTACAAAGCTCTCCTTGTCGAGACGTGAAAAATACTTATTCATAGGCTGTTCGTTTGCCGTAAGAAAGTCTGTAAGGCAGTAACCGTCTGCCGAAATAGTGATCTGCTTTCTGTCTGCGGAATTATATCCAAGCTCGATCTGAATGAAATCCATACCCTGATCCGAGTCGGGAGCTTTTGCCGAACTGCTGTCGCCGAAGCTTTCAAGCATACGGTTAAGCTCGGTATAGTCCTTTCCGTCGAGGATATAGCACTCGCCGTAATCGTCTCCTACTTTAAGTCTTATGTACCCGTATGTGCCGTTGAAAATTGTAAAGTTATAATATTTGTCAAAGCATACGAAATAATTAAAGCCGTCCTTGAATGCCTTATAATATGCGCCGAAAACCTTTGTGGTATCGATATCGCCCATATCCACAGGCTCAATGCTGTCAAATTCTCCGAGATTTGAGCCGTCGCTGACTATAGAGCCATCTGGAAGTACAAATTCGTACACCGTTTTCGAGTTCTCATTTGCGCCCCCCGAGCCTGCGGGAACGGTAACTTCCTTTTCTCTTATGTAAATACTCTCCGCGCTGAATTCGTACTTATCTGCCATTGTAATGTTTCCCGCCTCGTCGAAATAAGCGTGGTCGTCGGGAGAATTAAGCTCCTTATCCCTTGAAAGCACCAGAAAACCTGCCGAGCCCGCCGTAACGGACGCATAGGTGTCCGCCGCAAGCACGACGTCGCCGTTCTTGTTTAGCAGACCCGCAAAGCGGTCGGACTTATAAACATAAAGCGTATCTCCTATAAGCGAGGTACACTCGTAGTCCTCAAAAGGCTGTTCTTCGACCTCCGTCACATAGGAATTTATATCAAAGCTTGAAAACACGGGATTTGCAAGCATATCGGGACTTTTAATGTCATTAAAGAACTCGGGGAACCGATAGCTTTTAAGCTCGACCTTACCTGCCGAAGGCTTGCTGTCTGCCGCAGTAGTGGTAATCTGAGCAGCCGAGGAAGCCGTATTTTCCTTAGCGCAGGCTGCTGTACACATTACAAGCACACAAACGCACAGCAATGCCGTTAATTTCTTTTTATAAAGCATTCTTGTCTCTCCTTTTTACGAAATCGTTTTTGTTGTCCTATACAATATATTATAATATACTTTTGTAAATTTTGCAAGAGGGATACAAGAATTTTTTCACAGTTTTGAAATGCTAGTCATATGTTTGAATTATCTGAGCATTCGTATTGACAAAATTTGTCGGAATATGTTATAATGCTTATGTTGCTTTACGCTCCTTTCTACCAAGAAAGGAGGTGTAAATTTGGAATGGAGTTCGTCATATCATTTGTAATCTCTGTCGGAGCAAGTATAATCGCATATTATATTTGCAAGTGGCTGGACAGACATAACCGAAAAAAGTAAAGCAATCAGCACAAAAGCCGGAGGTCGCACCCTCCGGCTTTATTTTTGGTGTAAACTTGTAAGAATACATCATATCATTTGCGGTTAATAATATTATACACCACAAACTTATTTTTGTCAATACTTTTTCGGATATTCGGATTTACGAAACACTTTAGGGACATCCACGCATACCGCCGACCTTATAATCATTATACTCTCTTTGAACAAAAAAGTCAATAAAGTACACAGGATATTTCACAGTAAATATTATGAAAATGTTAAATATCCGAAAATGTGTTTACACGGAGATTTTTTTATGATATACTTATTGAGTGGTATTGTTTACATTTGCTGATAATTTAATGTGATAATACACCAATACGGCTTTTTAGCTAAGGAGGACATAATTAAAATGGTAAGAGCAATAGTAGGTGCAAACTGGGGCGACGAGGGTAAAGGTAAGCTTACCGATATGATGGCTCAGGAGTCTGATATCGTCATAAGATTTCAAGGCGGTGCGAATGCAGGTCACACTATCGTAAATCACTACGGTAAATTTGCGCTTCACACACTTCCTTCGGGCGTTTTCTATGACCATACGACAAATATTATCGGCAACGGCGTTGCGCTTAATATCCCTGTTTTCTTCAACGAGCTTGCCGAGGTTACGGGAAAAGGCGTGCCTATGCCTAAAATTCTCATTTCCGACAGAGCGCAGATAGTTATGCCATACCATGTTCTGTTTGATCAGTATGAGGAGGAAAGGTTGGGCAAAGCAAGCTTCGGTTCGACAAAATCAGGTATTGCTCCATTCTATTCGGACAAGTATGCAAAGATCGGCTTCCAGGTGCAGGAGCTTTTCGACGAGGAAGCTCTCAAGGTCAAGATACACAGAGTTTGCGAGACCAAGAACATTATGCTGGAGCACCTCTATCACAAGCCCGCTATCGACGAGGGTGAGCTGTTTGATACTCTTATGGAGTACAAGAAAATGGTTGCGCCTTATGTGTGCGACGTTTCCGCTTATCTTTGGAATGCTGTCAAGGAGGGCAAAAACGTTCTGCTGGAGGGTCAATTAGGCTCTCTTAAAGACCCAGACCATGGCATTTATCCTATGGTAACTTCATCGTCCACACTTGCGGCTTACGGCGCGATAGGCGCAGGTATTCCTCCTTATGAAATAAAGAAGATAGTTACCGTCGTTAAGGCTTACTCCTCGGCAGTAGGCGCGGGCGCGTTCGTTTCGGAGATCTTCGGTGACGAAGCTGATGAACTGAGAAAGAGAGGCGGCGACGGCGGAGAGTTCGGCGCGACCACAGGCAGACCCAGAAGAATGGGCTGGTTCGACTGCGTAGCCTCCAAGTACGGCTGCCGCATTCAGGGCGCAACGGACGTTGCTTTCACAGTTCTTGACGTACTGGGATATCTGGATAAAATTCCCGTGTGCGTAGGCTATGAGATAGACGGCGAGGTCACGACGGACTTCCCTACTACGACTAAGCTTGAAAAGGCAAAGCCTGTTTTAAAGGTACTGGACGGCTGGAAGAGCGATATCAGAGGTATCAGAAATTACGACGAGCTTCCCGAAAACTGCAAGAAGTACATTGAGTTTGTCGAGGAGCAGATAGGCTTCCCGATCACTATGGTATCCAACGGTCCTGCAAGAGAGGATATTATTTACCGCGACAGCAAGCTTGCTAAGTGATGATATTAGTTTTAAAGCTCCCGATTTTGTTCGGGAGCTTTTTGTCATTCGTATTCAAATTCTGCATACGTCATATAGGTGACGCCGCCGCCCCAGAAGTACCTTAAAAGACGGTATTGTCCCGGGATATAATCCACATCAAGATCATCCATAAAAAAACGGAAAGTGGTTTCTCCGGGCGGAATATCTCCGGCAAGATCGGTAGCAAAATAATTTGTAGGAGGAACAATATACCATTCGTCGTCTAAAAATATTTCTAACTGAAAATCCCAGCCGCCGTCTGCAATGGTCTCGTTGGTATCATTATGTACGATACCGCTTAGTCTGCAATTTTCATCGCTGTATGTATCACTGTCAAGCGTAATATATACTTTTTTGCTCACCACATTATTTTTGCCTATCAGATCGGCGTCGGCAACTTTCGTCATATCCTCATAAGAATCCAGAACCGCTGTATCCGGATATTGAGATTTCTCCATTTTTCTCTTTTTGATTTTAAATGTATCTTCTTCCTCGTATTCTGAGTTGTTTGAACAGCAGCAAAGTGAAAAAAAACAAACAACTAATGATAATAAAAGAAGAATACGTTTTAGAAATATTTTTTTCATATCATTGCCTCCTGGTTAACCGTTATGTCTCAAATCGACAAGATAATCAAATAACCATTCTGATAGTCTTACTCCACAATTTGCACCATACGCATTTGTACCACGATGTATAGCAATTGCTGTATACCCATTATCAGAGTCATACACAACAACAGGCGCTCCACTTTGACCACCCGACGTATCTAATTTATTATAGCATACAATATTAGAAACGTCAGCTGATACATTTTCAGAATGAGTATACATATGCCGTCCATATACATTCGTTTCAAGGTGATCTCCTACCTTTCCTGGATAACCGGCAACTGAAACAAAATCATTTTTATAACTGCTTCCTTGATAACGAAGACCCAGGTAACCGCATTTTGATACGAAATCACTATCTATTTTCACAATACCCCAGTCTTGATTAATAATTTTATTATTATACCAACCAGAACCGCATTTAAATCCAGTGCTTTTAGCAGAACCATATGGAGCGGTTAAATTATAGAATGCCGGATATACTGTTATGTAAACTACTATGTTTATCCGTTATTACTAAGCGACAAGTGTTTCTATATTTCCCATTTTGATCTGGTCGAAGTACTTCTTTCCTATTATCAGTATCTACTATATCGTATGGTGATATA
>JAUNOG010000098.1:0-332 GCA_030531185.1 Ruminococcus sp. | reverse complement strand
ATTTTCTTCAGCGTCAAGAAATTCATTCTCAACATACTCATTTACAAGCGCACTTTCATCAAACTCAACCTCATAACCCTCATCAGTCTTTACAACATCGCTTTCAGATGAATAAGATACATATGCTTGTTGTGATTCTTCGTCAAATGTAATTTCTTCATAAGTCTCTGTTTGGGTTTCAACATCATAAGAATAGACTCCCTGCGTAAGAGTTTCACCTTCAAACGTACTTTCATCTGCAAATCCGACGCAGCTAAGAACAGAAGTAAAAATAAATACACCTGTCAATAATAATGTTTTATATTTTTTCATAATTTATTACCTCCTATAAT
>JAUNOG010000039.1 GCA_030531185.1 Ruminococcus sp. | reverse complement strand
ATGCCTCCTTACGTCGGCATAGTTATTTGAATGCGCTTTGCTGTTCAAATAACGGCGGCGCACATCTATCGGATTTGATAGATGTGCGCCGCATTTTCTTTTATTCATTTCGTTCCGCTGAGTAAGTTTTTCTAACATCTTACCTCTAACTTCTAACAGCCTTTTTCTTTTCTCTGTTTCCGCCTATGCTCATTGTGAATATTTTATCGCTCATAAATATCTTTAATGCCAATGTCATACAGATCACCAGGAACACCGCCTGATAGATCACGCCGCCCCAATATATACCCATATTGCTGAACATAGCATTCTCGCTTGCCATAAAGGTATGAGTAAAAGGTATCGCATATACGATGTATCTCAGCACGGGAGTGACCGTCCTTATGTCAAGCACCATTGAAAGCAGATACGGTATCATTGTACTGAAGGTGATAGGCAGCAGCAAGGTCTGCGCGGATTTTGCGTCTTTCGCAAGCGCGCCTAATATCATTGAAATTGAAAGTGCAATGAGTATCGACAGGAACATCTGAACGCCTACCATTACATACTGTCCCGCATTCATTGTAAGTCCCAGATTTTTCAGCGCGTCGTCATATGCCGACGTAGCGTCGGAGCCGCCTGTCATTCCCGACATCATTTCCTGCATTCCTATCATATAGACAACCGCCTGCAATGCCGCAACAATTCCTGCCGCAAGCATTTTCGAGGATATTACCGACAATCTTGAAACAGGCGCCGAAAGCAGAGTTTCAAGGGTTTTATCTATTTTTTCAGTACTGATAGCGTTAAGTATCATCTGTGATGAGAACATTATCAGCACGAACATTATAATAGGGACTATCATTGTCTGTGCCGAACAAAGGGACATTACGATACTGCTTGAAATATTCTCCGACTTATCCGCTACGACGGTATGCTCCTCCAAAGCGAGAGGAGCTTCAAGCTGAGTTACCTCATCCATTGTCATAGAACCGTCGCTTATTTTATCCGCGTAAATAGTGGACTTAACAGCCGCCTCCAGCATAGCAAGAGCTGCGTCGGAGCCTGTAGTGAGATTTGACATTGTTGCAAGAGAGGTCATTTTCTGCACAAATTCAACGGTCGCCTGCTCGTCCGCCTCGACCTTTTCGGTAAAGCCCTCAGGTATCACAACGCAGCTTTTGATGTCAAGTCTTTTCATTTCGGCGGCGTAATCTTCCGAGCGGATATCAACGGTCTTGACTTTACCCCCTGCATTTTCAAGCTGAGCAGTAAGCTCGGTAAGCACAGCGTCGGTGAAATCCGTCTTATCCATATCGCATATAGTAATGTCCATCATATCCGAGGTGCTTTCGTCCACCGCGTCGGACATTGCTCTGCCCGCAAAAACAAGAGCCGCAACTGAAATGATCATAACCATTATGGTTTGTATATTCAGCATTTCTTTAAGCTCTTTTCTGAAAAGATTAAAGAATTTCACTGCTTGTCACCACCTTTTCAAATACTTCCTCCAAATTCTTTGTACCGTACTTTTCCAGCAGTTCGGAGGGTCTGCCCGTCTCAAGCAGACGGCCCTTAGCGATAATTCCCACTCTGTCGGAAACGTATTCTATCTCCAGCATATTATGGGAACTGAGCAGAAAGCTCATACCCTCAGCCGCAAGATTTTTTATCATACGGCGTATCTCAAGAGCGTTGATAATATCCAGACCGGAAGTCGGTTCGTCAAGAATGGCAAGCGCGGGCTTCGACATAATGGCTCTTGCAAGCAGCAGCTTTCTCTGCATACCTCTCGAATAGGAGCTTATCTTGTCATTCAGCCTGTCGCCCAGCTCGCATATTTCCGCGCCCGTTTTGACGAATTCCTCCGCCTGAGATTTGCTGTCGGCGTAAAGCTCAGCCATAAATCTGAGGTAAGCCTTGCCCGTCATATTTTTGTATGCTCCCGCCTCGTCGGGAAGGTAAGTGATGTTCTGTCTTACCTTTTCAGGCTCGGTAAGGATACTGTGACCCGCAACAACAGCGTCCCCCTCCGTTGCCTGAAGCAGAGTAGAGATCATACGTATAGTAGTGGTCTTTCCCGCTCCATTAGGACCTATCAGCGCAAAAATTTCACCCTTTGCCACGTCAAAAGATACCTTTTCCGAGGCATAAACGCCTTTTCGGTACTGTTTGGACAGCCCCTTGACCTGAAGGACTTTTTGTGAATTTTCCATATCTGAAACCCCTTTCATTTCAAACAATAATAGCAAAGCTCACTTTGCAAAAATAGTATAGCATACTTTGCATTAAAAGTCAATAGTAAAAAAGATATTAGAGGTAAGAAAACAGAAACGGACGGTGTGACCCGTCCGTAAAAGCCGTGTTTATTTTGTGTTGGACAACGTCCAGCGGAAAGGAGCTATTCTTTTCGCCCTCGTGTTGTCAATATTCCAGTTATTAAAGGTTATCGACGGATCAAAATATCTGTAATCCGATTTCATTTTGCCCTTGTTAAGACTAAGCCCGCTGGTACTCTTCTGAATTACCGCACCAATGCGGTGATGTGCTTTTTCGTAATCGATTATTTCCTTTGCGGTGATAAGCCTTGAGTCGCAGACATTGTATATGCCCTCGTATCTTCCCGTAGGTACATTTATAATGCCGTTGATAAAATCCACCAGATTGAATACGCAGCAGAATGTGAAACCGTATTCGCCGTCGTTGAAAATGTAGCCTACATTTTCTTTGTAATCAAAAACGTGGCTGTGGAGATTGTCCGTGTGCTCTGCGTCATAAATCGGCGCAACTCTGGCAATAACAGGTATGGTGTCGGATTTCTTGAACGCTTTGAGCATTAGCTTTTCGCTGGTCATTTTCATATCCGCGTAGTTAGAATTTCCCTTTTCGGGGGCGGTTTCACGGATAGGCTCCCTGCCCTTTTGTACTCCGTAAATATCCGTAGTGCTCAAAAGTATAAAGCTTGTGACCTCCGCCTTGTCTGCCGCTTCATAAATGAACTTGTCGCAGATCTTGCTTTTTTTCATCTCCGCATCAGTAATATAAGGATCAATATCGTTATCAACAGAGTTGGCAAGATGTACGATGACGTCGATCTTATTGCTGTCGATAATAGATGTGATAGCGTTCTTGTCCGTAATATCACACTGAACGAATGTATAGTTAGGGTCAGAACCGATGAAATCGTTTCCCTTATTGTCAACGCCATAAACACGGTGCTTTTTGTGCAGGAGACTTGACGTAAGATATTGACCGATCATTCCGCTTGCTCCTGTAATTAAAATTGATGACAAAACTGCCACTCCTTCCCTCTTGTTGACGGCTTGGTTAACCCCCTGAAAAATTCCTCAGACAAACATCAAAAAACTTTCCTTTTTAATCAAGTCATCAATCGCGCATACTTATTTACTATAATTATAGCACACTTTTTCACGTTTGCAAATAGATTTAATAAAATTCTCAAAATTTTCGATTTTCTTTCTAATTTCACTTGCGTAATTTTGTGATATGTGCTAAAATTAAATAAGAAAACCACGTAATTAATTGTATAAACATATAACAAATTAAGGAGCTAATGCATTGGTTTATTCAGAGTTGATATTTTTACTTGCTTTGTTTCCGATAACTGCCGTAGTGACAATGTTCGACAGAAGTACGGAATATAAAAATCTTATTTTAATTATTTCATCTGTGCTGTTTTTCAGCTGGGGACGTCCATTTGCGTTCTGTCTTATTTTCCTGTCTGTCTTTGCGGACTGGCTGCTGGGACTTGCCGTGAGCAAGAATAATCAGCGCAGGGCTGCCGCAGGACTTTTCCTGCTGGCGGACGCCGTTATGAACCTGGGGATTTTTCTTGTGTTCGGTCACAATTATCTGTTTGATAAAATAGACAGGCTGTCCTTTGACACGGCGATACTTCCTGTGGGAATTGCTTTCTATTCGCTGAGAGGATTTTCATACGTTTACGACATTTTCAAGGGACGCATTCCAGCGGAGAAAAATCCTCTGTGTCTGCTTACCTATATGACGTCCTTTCATCTTATGCTGGTAGGTCCTCTTGTGAGATACGGAGATATGGAGCCTCAGATACGCAAAAGAGAGATCACTGCCGAAAAGCTCAATACGGGTCTGAATAAGATCTTTCTGGGGCTGGGAAAGGTAGTCCTCCTTGCGGGAGTATTCGAGCGTATAAAGCTTGCGGGACTTAACGGAGCGGAGATCACCACTATCGGCTGCTGGCTGGGAATGATCTCGTTTTTCGGACAGTATTATTTCCTGTTTACGGGATTTTCCGATATGTCAAAGGGTCTGGGACTTGTGGGAGGTTTCGTTTATCCCGACAACTACCGCGACATCGATCCCGACGGACTTTTCACAGGTCTTGTAAAAAGCTTCAACACGACCGTCACCGAGTTCTTTGCCGAGCTTTTCGGACTTAACGCAGAACATTCAAAGGTCTATACCTGCATAGCCGCCGTTGCCTGCGGCGGGCTGCTTTCGCTGTGGTATGAGGCAAAGCTGAATTTCCTTATCGTAGGACTTGCGGCGGGCGCGCTTATCGCTCTTGAAAAGCTTGTGCTTGCAAAGCCTTTGTCAAAGCTGCCTGCGGCGGTCAAGTATATCTATATGGCGGCGGCAAGTATGATTATCTTCGGCGGACTGTATTTTGAAAGCACCTACGGCTATAAAAAATGGCTGTTCGCGCTGTTGGGCGTGAATACAAAATATACTCTCAGCGTATCCGTAAAATACGCGGTGCTGAAAAATATTACGCTGATAGCTATTGCTATGGTAATATTCCTGCCGTTCTTGAAGAATGCGTTCCTGAGGATAATCGACGGCATTGCGGCAAAGGGCGGAAAATATTACGGATTTATCAGGGTTCTTAAAACTGTATGCACGGCCTTTGTATTTGCGCTGAGCGTAATTACTTTGGTTGTAGAGTACAGCGGAGTATAATTAAATTGACAACAGACAGTTGAATATCTTTTAGAAAATCAAACGACTTAATTGTCTATTGTCCATTGTCAACTGTCAATTACAAAAGAGGTTTTATTATGAATAAGAATTTCAGACAAGCCGCCAAGGCGTCTGAGGGGTACGTTATTCCCGAGGAATGCGCCGAGAACGAAAAGGCGGTCAAGGAGCTTGCTCTTGTCACCAGAGAGGAGCATTACAACAGTATAAATCTGCTGGTTATGTCGGTTCTGCTGATATTTACGGCAGTTACGTTTATCGCCGTAAACGGAGGGGATTCCGTGGACGACAACAGTATGACGCTGAATTTCAAGATGTTTATGTCGGGAGCGTATACGCAGTCCCTTGAGGATAAGTATAACAATCAGCTTCCCGTACCCGAGACCTTGAAGGCTGTGGAGGAGAGAATTTCCCTGCTTTACGGTATCGGCAACAAGGTGTCGGATCCTATACGGGAAATAGACAGTTCCACAAACAGCGACAGGAACAGTTTTGACGAGGTTCCCGACGATAAGCCCGACGCGGACGAAAATGTGCTGACTGTCACCACCGTTCTTACTGACAAGGAGGGAGAAACTGTCACCACAAGCGAAGAGGAGAAAGCTGACGGAAAGGGCACGACCGCTTTGCCGAGACCTGACGCTACGACCTCCACTACCACAACCACTACGGAGAACACGACTACCAATAACGACGCTCCGTACGTGACTACTACGGTTACGGAGCCTGTGCCCGATACCACCACTACCACAGAAGCGCCGCCGGTGACCGATCCGCCCGATACCTCAACCACGACGACAACCACGAGCACAAATACCGAACCGGAGCCGCCCGATATAACCTCCTCAGAGGAGAGCGAATAGCTATGAACAGCAGTTTTGATAATCCGTTTCCCTATTCCGACGACAACAAGCGTTATCAGACATATAATTACTATCTGAGAAAGCGTTTTGGGAAAAAAGTGTTCAAAGTACCGCTGAATATCGATCTGGGCTGTCCCAACAGAGACGGAACAAAGGGCGTGGGCGGGTGCAGGTTCTGCTCCGCCAAAATGAGCGGAGATTTCGCAGGCGATCCCGCCGACGATATACTTACTCAATACAAGGAAATAAAAGGTAAAATGCAGAGCAAGTGGGCTGACGGGCTCTGCATACCTTATTTTCAGGCGGGTTCAAACACCTATGGGGACGTTGAGGTCCTGCGAAAAATGTACTATACTGCGCTGGGCTTTGAAAATACCGTAGGCTTGAGCATAGCCACCAGAGCGGACTGTCTCGACGGAGAAAAATGCGCACTGCTTGGAGAAATCGCACAAAAGACCTATCTTACCGTTGAGCTTGGCTTACAGACTGTCCACAATGAAACGGCGGAGAGAATGAACCGCTGTCACACCTATGAGGATTTTCTTGCGGGATATGAAATGCTCCGTAAAAGCGGAGTTAACGTCTGCGTGCATATAATAAACGGTCTGCCGGGAGAAACTAAGGATATGATGATAGAAACGGTCAAGGAGCTTAGCCGCCTTGACATTCACAGCATAAAGATACATCTCCTGCACGTTCTTAAAGGTACGGAGCTTGGCGCAATGTACCAAAGAGGAGAATTTTCCGCTATGGAAATGGAGGATTACGTTTCTCTTGTATGCGACCAGATAGAGCTGCTGCCTCCCGAAACGGTAATACAGCGTGTGACGGGCGACGGAGCCAAAGACGATCTGATAGCTCCGCTTTGGAGCCTTAAAAAGTTCTGCGTAATGAATGAAATCGATAAGGAGCTTGGCAGGAGAAATTCTTGGCAGGGGATAAACTGGGGGAAATAAAAATGCAGGAACTAAGGCAAAAGTTAAATGCTCTTAATGAAAAGTATATTTTAATAAGTCTTTTTCTGTTGGCGCTGCTTATGAGAGTACTAACTCTGTATGCGGATATATCCGTTGGAGGAATAGGCTACGGTGGCGACGTAATACGCTTTTCAGCTTGGGCAGATGAAATAAAAATCAAGGGCGTGGGGTATTTTTCTGAAAATTCAGATAAACCTTATTATTGGGGTTATCCTCTAATATTATATTTATGCAGAACAATATTTCATTCTGATATTTCCGCATTGGTTGTTAATATAATTGCAACGTCTGTTGCTGCGGTTTTGATTTACAGAACGGCTGTTATGGCTACGGACAGCAGATGTATAGGCTTACTAACGGGCGTTTTATATGCTTACAGTCCTCAGCTTATTAATTGGAACAGCGCATTGACCAGCGACTCATTAGGCATATTCTTTGTTATTCTGTGTTTTTATCTTTATTACAGACAAAAAACCGAAGACGGCGGAAAGAAAAAATTGTTGATCGTATTGCTTATAATAAGCGAGCTGATATTTTTTCTTGTAAGGACTACTGCCGTTATAGCTATTCTTTATATAACCTTTGGACTTTTAAAACAGCTGGATAAAAAACGCCGAATTATAGCATTGTCAATAATTTGTTTTTTAGGTATCTGTGTATTAGCATTTTTGTTTTTATCCAGTCATGGCGAGCATGGATTGGCAGAACGAGCAGAATATTATATTTCTTTATTTGAAAGCGGTACAATAGTTTATGAAACTGAGACCTTCGTTTATCCCGTTCACGAAAGCTTTATTGGGAATTGGCGTTTTATATTCGATATAATTGGCATAGTGATATGCAGATTTGTATTTTTCTGGGCGGTTTCTTTTGATTATTATACGATTGTCGACAATATAATGGGATACGGTATGCTGCTGCCCGTATTTATAACTTCTTTTATCGGAATTGGACTTGCTGTAAAAAATAAGCATAAACGTCTGATATTTATGGCGGGATTTATACTTATGACAAACATCGTCCAATCGTTTTTTGAGATCGACGGCGGATACAGATATCGTTTACCTGTTTTACCGTTTGTTTTAATTTTTTCGTCATATTGCATATATTGTCTGATCAAATTATATTATGAAAAGAAAGGTCGTTATATAGATGAAAATAAAATTACAGCGTGAAAGCGTATGTATGGGCGACGACTGCAATGCGCCCAACGAGAAAATCGTACAGCTTGATGACAATACAACCGTTTCGGAATTTCTGGGATATTGTGCGGTAAATTATGTTCCGAAAATACATAATAGTGTATGGGTGATCTCAGATATAGATTTTAGAAAAAAATACGTTATAGGGTATATAGTCACAGATGCTCAGGGCAATATCAGTGTGTTTTCTTCAAATGAGGATAAATCAGTATCCGTCGTGATTTCGGACGGCGTATTTTGCCGATATTACTATCCCAAAAAGACAGATGATTTTAATGATGTTAAGGACTGCTTTGAACTCTGTGAAAAATTACGGGCACAGGAAAATTGACAAAATGAAACGCCTGTGATATAATAACCACAGGTGCTTGCACAAAACGGTAGGCGGTTTAAATCTTTCCTCCGGTACGGAGGTGAGTTGCATGAGTGTTCTGGAGATACTTACATTGATAAATGTACTTATTAACATAATCAACCTTGCTAACAACAGCAAAAAGAAATAGCCGCCCCACGCCAATAAGGTGACTATTTCATACGAAATTTTCTCTTTGGAGGTAAACCGCTTACAGCGAGCACCTCTCTTTAAATATATTATACCACGTTATTCAGAAATGTCAAGGGGGAAGTCGGAATGCCGGCAAAAAAGAAAAATATCCTGATTTTCACAATACTTATATGCTTGGCGGTTTTGGCGGGAGTGTTTTTTCCTGCTGTGAAATCTGCATATTACAAGCATAAAATGAACGGTCTTGACGAATATAAGAGCTATTCTGCGGGGAATTTAACAGTGTCTCTGCGTGATGTTTCCGAGGCAGGTCTTAACGGAAGTACAAGGCTGGACGTATATATTGTGGATAACGATAATAACAGCGTGAAATATGCGGGTCAAGGCAGATTGGATTATTATGACGACTTTACTCCCTACACCGAATTTATTGAAAATGACGGCGGATTTGCAGTCCGTTTTGTAAATAAAAATTCCGATTATGAGGTTGAATTGGAAATATAATGATCGAAAAATTTGACAAACGCAAGCATCGGTGCTATAATATCATCAGGTGCTTGCAAAAACGGTAGGCGGTTTAAATCTTTCCTCCGGTACGGAGGTGAGTTGCATGAGTGTTCTGGAGATACTTACATTGATAAATGTACTTATTAACATAATCAACCTTGCTAACAACAGCAAAAAGAAATAGCCGCCCCACGCCAATAAGGTGACTATTTCATACGAAATTTTCTCTTTGGAGGTAAACCGCTTACAGCGAGCACCTCTCTTTAAATATATTATACCACATTATGAGAATTTGTCAAGGGGGACTTGGCATTAACTATAAATTTCGGAGGTAATTAAAATGCAGAAAGCAATGAATATTTCATATGAAATAGGAAATAAGCTTTATTTAAATATCACAAATAAATGTCCCTGCGCCTGTACGTTCTGTATAAGGCAGAACGGCGACGGAGCATACGGTTCCGACCCGCTGTGGCTTGAACATCAGCCTACTGCGGACGAGGTCATAGAAAATCTTAAAACCAGACAGCTTGACAGCTATGAGGAGATAATTTTCTGCGGCTACGGCGAGCCTACCTGCGAACTGGATATCCTCAAAACGGCGGCGAAATATATCCGCAGTATGACAAAAACACCTATCAGGCTTAATACCAACGGACTTTCCGATCTTATCAATAAAAGGGAAACTCCTGCCGAATTTGAGGGACTTGTGGATATTATCTCCATAAGTCTTAACGCATCGGACGCAGAGGCTTATGCGGCGGTAACAAGACCAAGCTTTAAGGACGTAAACTGCTTTGAGGAAATGCTTTCCTTTGCAAAAAGAGTAAAAAATTATGTACCCAGCGTAATGCTTACGGTAGTAGATATTATCGGCGAAGAAGAAATAGCAAGATCACAGGCGGTAGCGGACAAAGCGGGAATTGCACTCAGAGTAAGACCCTATGAAGCCTAATTAAATCAAAAGATCAGCAGAGCAATCGGCAGTCCGCTTGCTCTGCTTTTTATTTACAAAAAACAGCCCCGAAAAACGGAGCTGTTAGACCCATATCAAAGTTTAGAATAACCAAAGCTGTTAACAAGAGCGTCTACCTTCTGCCCCGCTTTGCACATAGGGCATTCACCCGGGAGGTAGTTCTCGTAATGCGGCAGATCGTCCTCGGTAAACAGCGCGTGTACGGGCATTCCGTGGGACTCCTTGATAGCCGAGAATATAGCCGCTATCGCCACAAGCTGTCCGTTGTAGTACTGGAGACACTCGATAGCCCTGCCTATACTCTTTCCCGTAGAAGCCGAGGAAATAAGCACAAGCACCTGCTTGCCCCATATCTTCTTTTGAGTATTGTCACGGAAGATCATCTGATTTCCCGAATTGAACTCGGGAGTGATAACGGTGATGTCTGCTCCGCTGTTGATACCGCCCTGAGAAAGATATTCCGCCAGAAATGCGCCGAGAATTTCCGTACCCTCAAGACAGATTATTGTGTCGATGTGCGTGCTCGAATATGTAGAACCCAGCTCTGCCGCCGCCTCTTTCGCCATTTTAAGACCTGTTTTTATTGCGGTCATTGCAACATAGTTATTAACGTGGGAATGGGTCGTTGCAAAATGTCCCGGGATAATGCCTATCTGTACCTTTCTGTTTTTTCTGCACTTTATGGTCTGCATACGTTCTTCCATTTTAAATGCCTCCTCTTTTCAATGCATAATTTACAATTCACAATGCACAATTACTAATTCACAATTTGTGAGCGCATCGAACTCTTTAATCGTGAATTGTAAATTGTGCATTGAACCTTATTAGTTATTATAACACATTTTGCTCTTAATTGCAACCGCTTTTTCAATAAAATTGCACAGAGATATTTGTGTATTTAAACAGAAAATAAGAGATTTTGGAAATATTTACTGAATATATGGACTGTCCTGAGCCGCCGCCGTATCAAGCTCTCGCTGAAATGCGTCTAATATTTCTTCCTCTATCTCGTTTCTTGCGGCTATGGTTATGGGGTGTACTATATCTCTGTATACTCCGTTGTCGTCCCGTCTGCTGGGCATAGCCACAAACATTCTTTTTTCTCCCTGCACGATCTTTATGTCGTGTACCGCAAAAACTCCGTCAAAGGTCACGCTTACTATGCCTCGGAGCTTGCCCTCGTTTAAAAATTTCCTGACTTTTACTTCGGTAATGTTCATTACTGACGTCCTCCCTCGGTGTTTTTTGGAAAAGTTTTGCTTTCTAATTAAAATTTTGTCCGTAAATCAAAAAAATATTCAAAAAGGGCTTTATTTTTTCTGAAAAATGTATTATAATAAAAGTAATTATATAAAATGATATTGTTGAATATTTTTTTATTTTATTACTCCTTCATAAAAGAAAAGAGGCAAAGGATAATATGACAATTTCAGACGAGATCTTAAAGAGCATAAAGCACGTTCATTTTATCGGTATAGGCGGTTCGGGTATGTATCCCTTGGTGCAGATATTTCATTCAAAGGGATTTTTTATAACAGGCTCCGATAACAATGAGACGGAGACCCTTGACGCTGTGAGAAAAATGGGTATCACCGTTTATCTCGGACAGCGGGCGGAAAATATAAAAGGCGCGGACCTTATCATCTACACCGCCGCTATAATGGAAGATAATCCCGAGCTTATCGCCGCTAAGGAAAGCGGCGCTTATGTGTGCGAAAGAGCGGATATTCTGGGGCTTGTGACAAGCTGGTACGACAATGCGCTGTGTGTATGCGGCACTCACGGAAAGACTACCACGTCGGCTATGCTCACGCAGATATTTGTGTCCTCTCAGACGGACGTTTCCTGCGTTATCGGAGGAAAACTCCCAAGCATAGGAGGTTCGGGCAGAGCGGGTTCTTCTCAGACTATGGTCTGCGAGGCGTGCGAATTTGAGGATCATTTCCTTAAACTGCACCCCGACGCGGCTATTATTCTCAACGTTGACGCAGATCATCTGGAGTATTTCAAGAACATTGAAAATATTATCAGAAGCTTTCACATCTTTGCGGATATGGCGTCCAAGGCGGTTATTTACAACGGCGACGACGTTAACACTCTTAAAGCTGTGGACGGCATAGACAAGAATATGATATCCTTCGGCTGGGACAGGAACAACGATTATTCCGCAGTTATAAAAAGCAAAAAAGGTATGCGGACCGATTTCGACCTTTATTACAAGGGCGAGCTTGTAAGGCCCTTGACCATAAACGTTCCCGGAGACCATAATGTGCTGAACGCTCTTGCGGCTGTGGCGGCGGCGAGATATTCCGGCGCAGACTGGGAGGGCATCGCAAAGGGACTGTCCGAATTTTACGGAGCGGTAAGAAGATTTCAGAAAATCGACGAGGTGAACGGTATTACCATTGCAGACGATTATGCTCATCACCCCAAGGAGATCGAATGCACGCTCAAGGCGGCAAAGGGTCTTGGCTTTAACAGGGTTTGGGCGGTTTTCCAGCCGTTCACATATTCGAGAACGGAGATCCTTATGGAGGATTTCGCCGAGGCGCTGTCTATTGCGGACATTTCCGTTATTACGGATATTATGGGCAGCCGTGAGAAGAATACGCGGGGAATTTACACCGAAATGCTGGGAGCAAAGACCTCCAATGCGGTATGGTTTGAAACTCCACACGAAATAGCGGATAAGCAGACGGCGGAGCAGAAGGAAAAGAATTTTGATCTATGTATCGATTATATCATTAAAAACGCCAAGGCGGGAGATTTTGTTATCACGCTTGGCTGCGGAGACGTATATAAGCTAGCCAAAAAGCTTGCTAAGCGGTTAAGAGAAAAAGGATAATTCAGAAAGGATAATTGCTATGAAAGTTACCGATAACGAGCGCAAAGTATTTGAATTTATCAAACAGAGGGTCGAGGAGGGCTATCCTCCGACAGTGAGAGAGATATGTGCACAATTCGGATTTAAGTCTACCTCCACAGCGCACAGATACATTAATTCTCTTACGGAAAAGGGTTTTTTGGAGAAAGGCTCAAAGCAGAACAGAGCGATAAAGCTTACGGGCAGCAGCGGTATGAGAATTCCGCTGGTAGGTACCGTCACGGCAGGAGTACCGATAACCGCGATAGAATATGTAAGCGAGTACATTAACTTCCAGCCTGCAAGAAATTATTCAAATCCGCTGTTCGCTCTCAAGGTAAGAGGCGAGTCTATGATAAATGCGGCTATCCTCGACGGCGATATCGTGGTTGTGGAGCAGACACCCGTTGCCGACAACGGTGAAATTATTGTCGCGTTGGTTGACGGTGAGTCCGCAACGGTCAAGACCTTTTATAAAGAGGACGGACATTTCCGTCTTCAGCCCGAAAACGATACTATGGACCCCATAATCGTTGACGAGGTGGCAATTCTCGGCAAGGTAGTGGGCGTAATAAGATACATTTAATCCGACAGGGGGTTAAACGGCTATGAAAAAAGTATGCGGATACTGCGGAGCTGTGATAGACGACGGCGCAAAGATCTGCACAAACTGCGGAAAAATGATCGCGGGAAAGGGTTCGGCTCAGAAAGAGGGCGGACTTCAGTTCAGTAATTACGGCGGAAGTTCAATGCCTGTGCAGAACAAGCCCGACGTAAGGACGCCTTATATGTCCAAAGCGAATGCCAAGCACGCAAGGCAGGAGGCTGATAACCGTGCGTATCAGCGTGCGGGACAGTCCGCGCAGCAGCGCAGAACGGACAACGGCTATGATCCTGTAAGACAGGCTCAGCAGCAAAGAGTTCCGTTTGTGACCAACAGTTCAAGCGGAAAGGAAAAGAGCAAAAGTAAAATAATGCCTTTGATCGGCAAGCTTGTGAAAATCATTCTGGTCTTATTCATTCTTTACGCGCTTTTCGGATTTATACGGGTAATGCTTGTGCGTTCAGCCGATTATGACTTCAAGCTTGGCGAGGGAATGAAGCTTGAATGTGAAAATTACGGCGAAGCAATGGACAATTACTTTGAAAAAGGCAAATGGAGATATCATCTCAAGGGCAACTGCGTGACCTATACGGGCGAAACAAAATCAGGCGAGGAATACGAGCTTACCTTTGGTAAGAAAAATAAGCAAACAGCGGTAACAAAGCTTGTTATTGACGGAAAAGCAGTAGATAAAGATAAAATAATGGACATCTACATAATGGGAATGTTTATGTGATTTAGAGGTTAGACGTTAGAGGTAAGAGGTTAGAAAAACCCGCTCAGCGGAACGAAATGAAAAGCCAACACAAAACTATGACGTGAGTTAAAAAGCGGAGGATCAAGCCCGCCGCTGGAGGGCTTGCGAGGGGTCAAGGGGGCGAGCAGCCCCTTGTCGCTCCCGCAGGAGCGAAACACTCAAAAATGAGAAGTACGAAATCACTTGTGGTAAACATACAAATGAGAAATCCCGACAGGCGGCGCACACCCTATCAAACCCGATAGATGTGCGCCGCTGTGATTTAAACAGCGAAGCGCATTTAAATCACTATGCCGACGTAAGGAGGCATACACTGCTGTACAGCGTAAAAATAAAAATTTTATCATAAAATACGGAAAATTTCTTGCATTTATTTACTCGATATGTTATTATATATAAATACAGCGTATATAATTTTATATGCTTTTAAGAAACAATTTTATTACAGAAAGGATTTTTTGATTTTTTATGGAAATAGTCTTTATTGCCGTGTTATTGGTAATATCCGCTATATGCTCTGCTACGGAGACTGCATTCTCCTCCTGCAACAGAATAAGACTAAAAAAAATGGCTGACGGAGGCAGCAAAAGCGCGGCTAAAGCGCTGGATATCTGCGATAACTTCGATAAGGCGCTGACCGCTATCCTGATAGGAAATAACGTGGTCAATATACTGTCATCATCAATAGCGACAGTGCTGTTTACCGAGAAATTCGGAGCAGGCAGCGTGGGTATAGCTACCGCTGTTATGACGGTATTGGTACTTATCTTCGGAGAGATACTGCCGAAAAGTCTTGCAAAGGAAAATTCCGAAAGCTTTGCGACGCTTATGGCGGCTCCGCTTTCTGCATTTATGTTTATCATAACTCCGCTGATTTTTATTTTTACAGGTATAAAAAAGCTTGCATCTAAGCTCGTAGGTTCAAAAAACGAAGCTCCGTCCGTTACGGAGGAGGAGCTTAAATATATAATTGACGAGATCGAGGACGAGGGCGTTCTTGAGGAGCAGGAATCAGACCTTGTCCGTTCCGCTCTGGACTTTGACGAAATTACCATAAATAAAATACTTGTGCCGAGAGTTAGCGTTGCCGCTGTGGAGATATCCGACAGCATTGAAGATATCAGGGATATTTTTATTCAGTCCAAATATTCCCGACTGCCCGTTTACGAAAAGGACATAGACCATATCGTGGGCGTTATACATCAGGCGGATTTCTTTGAAATGTACGTTTCCGACAGCAAGGACGATATCCATAAAATAATGAGCGAGCCGCTTTACATTACCGAGAACAAAAAGATCTCCGAGGCTCTGCGGACAATGCAGAGAGAGAAGATACATATGGCTGTTATTATCGACCAGTACGGCGGTACGGCGGGTATATGTACTCTCGAAGATATTATAGAGGAGCTTGTGGGCGAGATATACGACGAAAGCGACGAGGAGGACACCTCCTTTGTAAAGCTTTCGGAGGATACCTGCGACGTGTCCGCAGAGCTGTCTGTTTCAGACTTTCTGGACCGACTGGATATGCCCGAAAACTTTATTGAAACGGACCGACATTCTATGGGCGGCTGGATAATGGATCTGCTGGAGCGTATTCCCGAGCAGGGAGAAAAAGTGAGCTGTCCGCCGTTTGAAATGACGGTCAAAATGTACGACGATCAGAAAATCGACCGTATAAGAGTAAAAATTGTCAAAAAAGAGAAGTCCGAAAGCGAGGAAGAATAAAAATGCCGATAAAAATAAAGAAACCTCAGATAAAGCCCTGCGAGGTAAAATACCGCAAGTCCGCCATTGGCGCAATGATAATGACGCTGATTTTCGCAGCCGCTTTTATATGTCTTATGGGGACTATCGTAAACACTGCAAGCAAAATTGCCGCTGTAGGACTTATTGCCGCCTACGCGCTGTACTTTGCCTCCTGTACGGTTTCACTGGTTCTGGGAGTTAACGCATACAGAAAAGAGGATAATTTCCCTGTACTGTGTCAAAGCGCATTTTTCCTTGCGGCGGTGGTATTCTGCGTTATGAACCTGAGATTTGCGCTAATGCTTATTTTTTCGGCATTTGAACTTGAAAACGCGGCGCAGACTTTAGCAGGCTCGCAGTCCTACTCAGAGTTTATCTCTACGCAGTATTCAAACTGGGTATGCATTATAATCGGGCTTGTTTTGACTGTTATAACGGGCATTTGCGGAATAGTCAAGCTTGCCTCGGCTAAGAAAAATAAGTAAGTACGGATATCTTGCTCCGCAGGTTTCTCTGTAATAGACGATTAGATGTTAGAACGGTTATCCTTACAATGAAGTTTTACGGTTTTGACATCATATCTTGGTATTCCCTATGTTTTCAGAATGGTCATTATTAATTTTATTCGTGAATACAAGTACTGCGGAGTTATGCCTCCTTACGTCGGCATAGTGATTTGAATGCGCTTTGCTGTTCAAATCACGGCGGCGCACATCTATCGGGTTTGATAGGGTGTGCGCCGTCTTTCTTTGTATTCGATTTAGATTTCTTTTATGTGCGCCGCCTGTCGGGATTTCTCATTTGTATGTTTACCGCAAGTGATTTCGTACTTCTCATTTTGGAGTGTTTCGCTCCTGCGGGAGCGACAAGGGGCTCCTCGCCCCTTTGAACCCTCGCAAGCCCTCCCGCGGCGGGCTTGACCCTCCGCTTTTTAACTCACGTCATAGTTTCTGCTCGGCTTTTCATTTCGTTCCGCTGAGCGGGTTTTTCTAATCTCTTACCTCTAACGTCTAACTTCTGATAGCTTTTTATCCTTTGGCTTTATACCAGCTTTCGCCTTCTCCTACGTCTACTGTTAACGGTACTGCAAGCTTTACTGCGCTTTCCATTTCTTCTTTGAGTATTTCCGCCGCTTTCTGCTTATCCTTTTCAGCCGCCTCTATGATAAGCTCGTCGTGAACCTGCAAGATCAGTCTCGCGTCAAGCTTTTCGGATTTTAATCTGTTATAGACCTTTACCATTGCGATCTTGATGATATCCGCCGCCGCCCCTTGTATCGGAGCGTTCATTGCCGCTCTTTTTCCGAACGCCTGCATTACTTTATTGCTCGCCGACAGCTCAGGAATATATCTTCTTCTTCCGAAAATGGTTGTCACATAACCGTTTTTAATTCCGTCCTCGACGGTCTTGTTCATAAACTCGGATACCTTCGGGAAGTTATCGAGGTAGTTCTGAATGTACCTTTTGGCCTCCGCCACCGAAACGCCTATATCCTTTGACAGCGAAAACGCTCCTATGCCGTAGATAATACCGAAGTTTACCGCCTTTGCGGCAGACCTCATTTCGGGCATTACAAAATCCTCGGGAATGTCAAAGACCTGCGCCGCCGTCATAGTGTGGATATCCTTGCCGCTTGCAAAGGTCTCCTGCATATTTTCATCTCCGCACACAGAGGCGAGAACTCTCAGTTCGATCTGGCTGTAGTCCGCGTCGAGGAGCGTGCAGCCCTCCTGCGCCACAAAGAATTTCCGCATATTTCTGCCTATCTCTTTCCTTACGGGGATATTCTGCATATTAGGCTCTGTGGAAGAAATTCGTCCCGTTCTGGTTTCCGTCTGCTTAAAGACGGAGTGTACTCTGCCGTCGGGCTTGACCTCTTTCAGAAGTCCCTCAACGTAGGTCGAATTGAGCTTTGTAAGCGTTCTGTATTCCAATATCAGCGGAACGATAGGGTGCTTGTCGCTCAGGCCTTCCAGTACCTCGGCGTTTGTGGAATAACCCGATTTCGTTTTTTTCTTTGCGGGGAGCTTAAGTTTTTCAAAGAGTATCTCTCCAAGCTGTTTAGGAGACGAAATATTGAACTCCTCCCCTGCAAAGGCGTAGATTTCGCTTGTAAGCTCCTCGATCTTTGCTTTAAGTCCGACGCCGAATTCTTCGATACCCGCCGTGTCGGCTTTTACTCCGTAGTGTTCCATAGAGGCTAAGACCTCGCAGAGAGGAAGCTCTGTCTCGTTGTAAAGTTTCAGCATCTCTGTCTGTTCAAGCTGCATTTTCAGATTTTCCGAAAGAGCGGACAGCGACGAAATATCAGCGTATTCTCCCATATCCGAGCGGTACGTGACCTTATATGTGAGACAGAGATTTTCAACGGTATATTCGCTGGACTGCGAGTTCAGCAGATAGCCCGCCAGATCGCAGGCGAACGTAAGGTTTTTAAGCTCTGTTCCGTTATCGAACGCGAATTTATGAGCGGACTTTCCCTCAAATGTAATTTTCCCGCAGACACTTGACATAAAATCAAGTATAAGAGCCTTGTCCTCGGAGGTGTAGATCTTATCTCCGTCGAACAGCTGAATTTTTCCGTTATCAAATATAAAGCAGACGGTCTTGTCACCCATAGCCTTTATGTCCTCGGCAGTCAACCGAGAGACCTCGTATTTAGGCATATCCTTAAGCTTTAGCTTTGTTTCCGCCTCGGCTGCGGATTTTTCCGCCGCCTTGCCCGTCAAGCCCAGTCTTTCCATAAGCCTGAGCATTTCAAGGTCTGTAAGCATAGCCTTTGCGCCCTCGGTATCGACCTCCCCCAGTTTGTAAAACTCCGTAGAGGTCTCAACGGGAGCGGTAAGGCATATTTCCGCAAGGAAACGGCTGTCGATCGCGTCCTGATGACCGCTTTCAAGCTTTTTGCGTACCGACGGAGAAAGCGTGAGGCTGTCGAGACTGTTGTAAAGCTCCTCTACCGAGCCTGTCTGCCGTATAAGGGACAGCGCCGTTTTTTCTCCTATGCCCTTAACGCCCGAAATATTATCCGAGGTATCTCCCATAAGCGCCTTGACCTCTATCATCTGTCGTGGAGTTACTCCGTATTCCTCATTGATACGCTGTGGAGTGTATATTTTGGTTTCCTTTGTGCCCGCAAGACGAACCGTTACCAGATCGGATACAAGCTGAAAGCTGTCTCTGTCTCCCGTAAGGATACAGCATTCGTTGCCCTCGTCCGCCGCAGACTTTGACAGCGTGCCGAGAATATCGTCCGCCTCGTAGCCCTCGCATTCTACGATCTTAATGCCCAGAAATCCCAGCAGTTTTTTGATAAGCGGCATTTGCTGAGCAAGCTCGTCGGGCATACGCTTGCGGTTAGCCTTATAGGAGGCGTTGGCTTTATGCCTGAAAGTGGGAGCGCGCAGATCGAACGCTACCGCTACGCAGTCGGGCTTAACCTCCTCGATCTCCTTTAGATAGATATTCATAAAACCCGTAAGAGCATTGGTGAAAACTCCCTTTGAGTTAGTTAGCATTTTTATGCCGTAAAAGGCGCGGTTCATTATGCTGTTACCGTCGATACACAATAGTTTCATAGCTGTTCTCCAATCATTACTGAGCTTTCAGGGTATTTATAATTTCGTTTGCCTTTGAGTAAATTATCTCGGGCTTTTCGCCGATATTGAATTCTCCGTTTTCATAGAGGACTTTTCCTGCGCACACAGTAAGCTTTACGTTCTCCTTAGAACCGCTGTAAACTATGTTCTTGCCGATATTGTTAAGCGGTTGCATATTCGGTCTCATAAGGTCTATGACGACCAAGTCCGCCTGCTTGCCAACGGCAATAATGTCGCAGTCGTTAAGTCCCATTGCTTTTGCGGAATTTACCGTTGCCGCTTTCAGCACGGTATCGGCAGGACAAGCGGCGGCGTTTTTATCCGCTATTTTCTGAAGCCCCGTCATAAGGAACATTTCTCTGAACATATCGAGACAGTTGTTGCTTGCAGGACCGTCCGTACCCAGCGCAATGTTAATTTCCATTTCCTGCATTTTCGTTATGGGAGCTATACCGCTTGCAAGCTTTACGTTAGAACCCGGGCAATGGACTGCGTAAACTCCCTTATCCTTGAAGATACGCAAGTCCTCGTCGGACATATGAACACAGTGGAAACCCGCTCCGCCGTAGTTGTAAATACCAAGCTCGTTGAAAAGTGCGGTAGGAGTTTTGCCGTATTTCTCAACGCACTCTCTTACTTCCTTTTCGGTCTCGGAATTGTGCGTAGCAACGGGGGCTTTGTACTTCTCCGCAAGCTCCGCAACGGCTTTTAACAGCTCCATATCGCAGGTATATTCTGCATGGAAACCCAGCATATATCCGATAAGCGGGTGACAGTCCCTGAATTTCAGATAGTTCTGCTCAAGTCTTTCCGCGTTGGACTTATCTCCGCTCACAGCTCCGCAGAGAACGCTTCTGAAACCGCTTTCGGTGCAAGCCTTAACGTAGTCGTCAAGCTCAAAGTACATATCGAATGCGGCTGTACAGCCTGATGAAAGGTACTCAAGAACCGCAAGCTTTGTAAGCCAGTAGACATACTCTCCGTTAAGCTTTGCCTCCATAGGGAAGATCTGCTGAAACAGCCACTCCTGCAAGGGCAGATCGTCGGCGTATGAGCGCAGGAACGTCATAGCCGAATGGGTGTGAGCGTTCTTAAAGGAAGGCATAAGCAGATTGCCTTTAAGGTCGTATTCACGCTCAAATACTTTATTTTGCAGATCCTCTGCCGTGGGATTTCCTACAAAGACGATCTTGTCGCTGTCCGTCCAGACCTCGATATCTTCGGGGGTTATCCCATTTTGCATTGTTATTACCTTGCCGTTATAAAATCTTATCATCTGAGTTCCTCTTTTCTGTGTGGTTTTACAGTTCTTTGTTTAATTATCTTTAGCAGTTTGTAACCTTTAAAAATCTTATAATCTGTTGTCCGTTATAAATTCACGTATCCTGTTATACGAATTATTCCAATCTTTATGAGCGTCCTGAATTATCAACGATCTTAAAGGCAGGCTATTCAAAATCTGAAGTTCTCTTTTCTGACGTTCTTCAAGGCAGGATATATATCCCTCAAAACCTGATAACTTCATAGTCCTGCCGTAAGCGCCGTTGATATGATAATCGATCACGTCATCGAGCCACCTTTGCCCGCGCTCGGGAACTGCCTGTAAAATATTTTTTTCAATATCGCTGGAGGCAAGATAAATAACCGACGGCTTCATACTTTTGATTATATTGCAGATCTTCAAAATATACTCTTTTGAGGTTTGTATATCAAATCCAAATCTCATCATAGTTTCACACATGGGATTTTGCAGCAGGCAGCAATTAAATACAAATATGCCATTATCGCTGTTATCAACAAACTCCTGCCATTTTTCAAGCATTAACGGATATTCTGTTTCCCAATCAAGGAAATCATAAATTTTATATTTAAGAACCTTTTCAAATAATATGCCTTTTAGCGCCGACAATTCGGCAATATATCCGTCACTCCTGCGCTGTGAACATTCAATGATTGTTTTCTGTTCACCGACTGAAAATTCACACAGCATCTTGTCGGGTATAAAGCTATTGAACTCATAATCGGCAGGGTGTTTTCCTGTTCCCTCGTCGATATATATGACTTTGTTATTGTAAGAACTCAAAAATTCAGCGGTAAATTTTGCTGTTGTACTTTTGCCGGAACAAGGAAGTCCTTCAATAATATATAAGCGGCTGGAATTCACAATTACACCTCCAAACATACTTTGAATTGTCTATTTAAATTTATTGATCTTCCTCAAAATCAAAAGGCGGATAAAAAATCCCTCTCTCGGTAACGATAGCCGTTATAAGCTCTGCGGGGGTAACGTCGAACGCAGGATTAAGGCACTCCACGCTTTCGGGAGCTATGGGCTTTTCAAAGTACATCTTCTTTATTTCGTCTCCGTCACGCATTTCTATCTCGATATCCGCACCCGTTTTACAGTCCGTATCGATAGTTGAAAAGGGACAGAACACATAGAACGGAACTCCGTAATGCTTTGCCAGTACCGCCAGTCCCGAGGTACCTATTTTGTTTGCGGTATCCCCGTTGGCGGCAACCCTGTCACAGCCTACAAATACGGCGTTTACAAGTCCCTTTGACATAACGTAGCTTGCCATATTGTCGCAGATAAGAGTAGTTTCTATACCCGCATTTGAAAGCTCATAGGAGGTAAGCCTTGCTCCCTGCAAAAGCGGTCTTGTTTCGTCCACATAAGCGTGGAATTTATATCCCCTTTCCGCTCCCAGCAGGAGAGTTCCCAGACCCGTACCGTATCGGGAAGTAGCAAGCGCGCCTGCGTTGCAGT
Source organism: Ruminococcus sp. (assembly GCA_030531185.1). GTDB lineage: Bacteria > Bacillota > Clostridia > Oscillospirales > Ruminococcaceae > Hominimerdicola. Next base: position 617 of record JAUNOG010000039.1, on the reverse strand, counting down.
GAGTAAGCACGCTGTCGCCGTCCTGCATAAGGGTAAGACCGAACTCGGACATTATCTGGCAGGTCTCGATGTCCTCCTCGTGTATAGCCGCTGCCTCATCTTTCAGCTTTTCCAAAAGCTTTTCTCTCGGAAGAGCTTTATTCCTTTCAGCGCAGGAATACATTCTGTTCACCGCCCACGGAAGATTAACTGCGGTAGGTCTTGCGGAGCTTATACAGTCCGCCGCGATTTTAAGCTCTGCGAAGAACTCTCCTCTGTCTTGGGCGGAGATCCTTTGTGCGCATACAAAAACTCCGTATGCGGCGCATATACCGATACAGGGCGCGCCTCTCACCTGAAGATTTTTTATTGCGGAATATATCTCCTCCGCATTATGCAAACGGACTGTTTTAAGCATATTCGGAAGTAATGTCTGGTCGATTATTTCGACGGCTGTTTCGTCCTCTGTCAATCGGACAGGGTCGGATTTTTCATATTTCATTTTAGTTCTCACCTTCGGATTTTTATTTTGTATTAGGAAAATGCGTTTATGCGCCGCATTGCTTCTAGCCGTTGGTAGGGTATTTCGCCTCTGCGGAGGCGACAAGGGCTCTGCCCTTGACCCGCAAGGGGCTCCT
>JAUNOG010000097.1 GCA_030531185.1 Ruminococcus sp. | reverse complement strand
GAGACAGACATAATAAACAAAAAAACGCCCCACCGAAGTGAGACGTTAGAAGTTTAATTATTCTCAATATTAACATTTTCATAGATAATATAACCTTTGTTGTCAAGAGAAAGCAAATGTATATTACCTCCTATGGGTAAATCCACATATGAAACATTTTTTTCAATGAATGTGCTAACATCATAGTTCGTTCTGATATATTTTCAGCAAGTGTTTTAATTTTTTCTAAGAAAAAGTCGTTTAAATTGTTTTTTTATATCATTAAAAAACAGCTGGAAATCAACAGGATAATAACCAAACACTTGAGCGAACGGATCGCCGTTTTGTGAACTGTTATCATATCTACCGCATTTCGTTAAATAAGCTACTTTCTGCTTACCATTCTAATAATAGAATTCTTAGCAAATTTCAAATCCGATTCAATAGACAGCTTCATCGCAGCGTGATTTGCAGTTTCAATTTCATTATCCCATTCATCGAACATTTTCTCAACAGTCATTGTAACTGGCGCTCCGTCGGGTGAAAGAATTTCAACTTCCTCGCCTTTGTTAAATTTGTTCCTTTGTTCTGCGTAAATACGTCCTCCGTAACATTCTTTAACGATTGCCACAACGTCGTATTCTCGGATATACCCGCCGTTTTCATAATATTGGCTTTCCTTGGGGTGCCCAAAGAAAAATCCTGTGCAATACGCTCTGTGGCTGACCTTGAAAACCTCGTCCTTTAGCCACTGAGGAAGCTCAAAATTCTTCGGATCAGCTTTATAAATATCCATTGCCTTGCGGTAAGCGTTTGTGATGACGGAAACATAGTATGATGACTTCGCCCTGCCCTCAATTTTAAAGCTGTCAACTCCGGCTTCGGCAAGCTTGTCTATGTGATTTATCATACACATATCCTTAGCGTTCAGTATATATGTTCCCTTTTCATCTTCAAAAATAGGATAAAATTCGTTTTTGCGCTTTTCCTCCATAAGATGATAGCCCCAGCGGCAGGGCTGAGCACATTCTCCCCTGTTGGCGTCTCTGTTCACAAGATATTGCGACAATAAACATCTTCCGGAAAAGCTTACGCACATTGCGCCGTGTACAAAGCACTCGATTTCAAGCTCCTTTGGAGTTTTTGCTCTGATTTCAGCAATTTCTTCCAAGGAAAGCTCTCTTGCAAGCACCACTCGTTTTGCGCCCATATTATAGAACTCGTTCGCTGTAACAAAATTTACTATTCCTGCCTGAGTAGAAATATGAATTTCCATATCGGGCGCATATTTCTTTATAAGAGAAAAAACACCTATATCATTGGCAATAAGAGCGTCAACTCCTGCGTCGCAAGCATTTTTCACAAACTCCTCAAAATGAATGATCTCGCTATTACGAGGTAAAGTGTTGCAGGTAAGATAAACTCTTTTCCCCCTGCTGTGAACCTCTTCGCAGGCTTTTTTTAAACGCTCGGTATCAAAATAAGCGGACGACGCACGCATTCCGAAAGCTGTGCCGCCCAGGTAGACAGCATCAGCTCCGAAATCAAGCGCTGCATAAAGACGTTCCATATCGCCAACGGGAGAAAGAACCTCTAAAATACTAGACATAAATTATAATCAATCCTCTTTCTCTTCTGCAAGCCCTGCCTTGATAAGATTCTTCTCATGCTCTTCAAGGGTTTCTGCAAAGAATGATTCACCTGTTTCAAGATTGTTACAGAAGTAGTAGTAATCAGTATCCTCAGGGTAAAGTACAGCGTTAATAGCGTCAATTCCCGGATTGCAGATAGGACCTGCAGGCAATCCCTTGCACTGATATGTGTCATAATAATCTGTATAATGCTCTATCGTCGTGGTGTTTGCAGTCTGAGCTGCGATAACATTATTAATATAATTGGTAGTAGTATCCGACTGGAGCATCGGGAACGTATCCTGATCATCAAGTCTGTTAAGGAATACCGACGCAACCAGCGGCATTTCCTCTGCGCTGTTAGCCTCAAGCTGAACTAAAGACGCAAGGGTCATGACCTCATTCAAATCAAGACCGAGCTTATCCATTCTGGTGTACATTTTATCGGTAAGCTTTGATTCGAAATTCTCTCTTACAATTCTGGTGATATTGCTTGCAGTGTCTCCTACATAGAAATCGTATGTATCAGGGAAGAAATAACCTTCTCTTGCATAGAACGCATTTTCATTTTCGTTGATTTTGGATTCAAAGCTGAAATTCTGGTTCTTATTGAATTCAAAAAGGAAATCCGAAGCCTCGCAAACTCCGTTCTCTTCAAGCTTTGTTGCAACATCGAGCAGAGTTTCGCCTTCGGTAAAGGTAATTGTTACCGATTCATAGCTTTCTCTCATTATTGCCAGCTCTTCTATCATATCGGAATATCCCATAGACGGCTGTAGTGTAATATCGCCGGGGTAAATTGTATCAGGCTTATGTAATCTGATAGCAAGTACAAACAGCTTCTGATTATTGATAACGCCCTTTTCCTCCAATATCTGGGCAATTTTTTCATTGCTTGCACCTTCGGGAATTGTAAAGGAAATTTCATTATCGCTCTTGCCGATACCATAATATTCCATACCAAGCGTGATACCGCCTACGGCAAGAACCATAGAAACAGTAAGAATGACTGTTATAATTATAATTCCGCCCAGTATTGAACCGTTGAAACGACTTTTTTTCTTCTTCTTTTTCTTTTTAGCTTTAGCGGACTTTGCCGTATTGGCGGACCTGCCTTTTTTGGCAGTCGGCGCTGAGACCTTCTCCTGCTTATGTTCAGTCTCGTTTTCATTTTCAGCCTTTTCGATATCAATACTGCCTGTACCGCTGAAATGTTTTTTCAGATCATCAAGCGCTGATGTCTGCGGCACGGATTGATGTTTTTCCGAAGCTTGATCGTCCTCTGCAGGTTCAACTTCTTCGACGATAACAGGCACACCGCTATGTACCTTTTCTTTGGAAACATCGGCGTCCTCTGATATCTTGGATTTCGCATTTCCGGTTGAACTGCTGAATGAAAGAAGTTCGTCAATATCCTGCGCTGAATAATCTTTCTTACGTTCAGGTTCTTTGCCTTTAAATGAAATATCGAGGGCGTCTAAATCTGTATAGTCGGTTTTCTTTTTACCCGACGAAGGTTCGCCAAGAATTTCATCAAGGTCAAACTTCTTATCGTCCATTAAATTTATCATCCTTTCTTAAAGTTCAAATCTTATAATTTGTTTTTCAGTTACAAGTATATCAGCCTTTATATCATATTTATCATTCGGTAAAATTTCACTGATACAGCATTCATAGCAAAGTCCGATTTTAATTCCGTCAAAATCTGAGAGAAACCTATCGTAATATCCTTTGCCGAAGCCTAATCTGTATCCCCTGCCGTCATAGGACAGTCCCGGAACTATACAGACAGCGTTTTCAAAGACCTTTCGCATTTCACAACTGTCATCAGGTTCAAGAATGCCGTAAGCTCCCCTTTCAAGCCGTGAAAAATCCGAAATATCATAGAAGTACATCTTATTGGTGCCGCTTACGCACTTAGGACAAAGCACGTTTTTTTCTCCGAATGCCGACGTCATGATCTCTCTTGTTGAAACCTCGATATTCGACGATACATAAATAAGCAAATCGCTGCAAGCTCTGTATTCGGGCAAGCCGACAACATTGTTCCAAATCTTTTTATCACAGGCGTTTTTCTCATCATCGGACATAGAAAGTCTTACTGATTTAAAACGCTTTCTCAGCGCGGATTTATCCATTACTTTATGCACTGGAGACTTGCCTCTAAGCTGTCGGCTTTATCCTTGGAGCAGAGTAACTCGACAAGCTTCAAGCCGAACTTAATGCAGCAGCCTGCTCCCCTTGCGGTAATATAACGTCCGTCGACGGAAACATATCTTGCAGAAAGCAAAGCGCCTGAAAGCTCCTTTTCAAAGCCAGGGAAACAGGTTGCATATCTGCCCTCAAGGAGATTTTTGTGACCCAGAATACTGGGGGCGGCGCATATAGCCGCAATATATCTGTTATTGTCTGCACAATAATCAACAGCCGCAAGAACATCGGGATTAGCCTCAAGATTTGTTGTTCCCGGCATACCGCCCGGGAGTACGATCATTTCCAGCTTATCGTCCAGCACTATGCCGTCAACCGTCATATCTGTTTTCACAGGAATTTTATGCGCACCCGTTATAACTTCGGAACCTACTCCCACGGTGCAAACCTCAACCCCCGCGCGTTTCAGAATATCAACGGGAGCCAAAGCCTCCATTTCTTCAAATCCTTCAGCAAGAAAAACATAAACCATATTAAATAAACTCCTTTCGGAAAAATAATTTATTTAAAGCAAATAATATGCTTATCAAGCAAAAATGCGGGACGATAGGAAAGCTTTGATTTTCTCAAGCCCTCCAGACCTAAGTCCTCTTCCCTGTTCACATACCTTAAATCGCAGGCATTAGCCTTAACAAACTGATTGCATATTGCAGGATAAGCGCCCTGAATATCGCTCCGCGCTTTTTCTATGTGAACTACAAAGGTATCTGAATTAAGCTGCTCGCCTATGGTAATTCCCACAAGCTTGCCGTCGACCTTTAGCGCGCCGCCTTTAAGTCCCAGATAATCCATATTCATAAAGAACAGATTTATTGCATATTGCTCTACCATAGCGGAAAAATCCGCCTCTCCCGCGTTGTTGTAAAATGTCGCAGAAAAGCTGATACATTCTTCAAGATTTTCCGCCGTTATAGGCTCAAACGACCAGTCGTTCTCATAAAAATGCTTCAGATGATTTCGTTTGCCGTGATATTTTTTTCCCGCAAAGCTTATAAGATCCTCAGAATTATATATATAATCCGAACCGTCGCGGTTATATTCACAGGTGATTTTTTCGCCGTAATATTCTTTGAGCCATTGTAGATTTTCCTCAGTCACTGAAGAAATAACAAGCTTTTTGCCTTGATTATCAAAATAAGATCTCAGTTCCTCAAAAAGTCGTATATATTCTTCCCTGCCCTCATCGTTATCGGTC
>JAUNOG010000038.1 GCA_030531185.1 Ruminococcus sp. | reverse complement strand
GAGCGCCACCTTGCCAAGGTGGAGGTAGCGAGTTCGAGCCTCGTAATCCGCTCCACCTTCCCTTGCAGATTTTCTGTGAGGGAAAATTTATAACTGCGGGTTTATTTCAATTACCAGAATACCTTTCTTCCTGAGAGGAGATGAAGGTGCAATCCCTTTGACCCGCTCCAAGTCCTGTAGGACGTATAAATCCCTCGCAATTTACTTTGCGGGGGAATTTATTTTGCGATGATTGGTAATGCTCCGCTTATTTTTTGAAAATTAGTACTTGTAATTTTTCGGATTATAATATATAATAGAATTAACAAACTTTATGGAGGCTCAAATGGATAATTACGACACTTCATTCACCGACGCTCTTTTCGGTACATCGCCGTCGGGCTTCGGAGGATATAACGGATTTGCACAGCAGACAGTACGTCCGAAAACAGAGAACGGTATTATCTGGTATATATGCATTCTTCCCCTGCTTGCGCTGTTTCTGGAAAATTATGCGACAAGCAAGTGGGCGGGTATCTTCCTGTGGGCGGCGACGGTGATAATGCTGATCTTTTCCTGCCGCTATGACTGCAAAAAGCTCGAAAAGGCGGAAATAGATACGTCCGCAGTAAGAGGCTGGGTGTGGCTTGCGCCCGCTTATGTTTTCAAACGTGAAAAAATGCTGGGGCGCGAAACCTACAAGGGGATTATGCTTACGGTTTTCTGCCTTGCGGCTTTGGTTATGAACGGCTTTGTTCAAGGTTTGAGGATAAATGAGGACAGCCTCCCCGATATCGTTGCGAACTCCTATGTTCAGAATTTGGACAATTTCAGCGGAATTTCCTCAAATATCATTGGCGAACAGCTTGAAGAATATCTGGGCGAGGACGCCGACTGGGAATGCACCAAAAAAGGAGACGTTTATACTGCGGTGTGTACCGGCAGGCACGAGGGAAAGAATATGCAGGTAGTGTTTGAGGTCGAGCACGACGGATTTGCTTTCTTAGGGTGCAGGGTGTCCGAAATAAGGTCTGAGGGAGAAAAGCTTGAGGACGAGGACTTTAATAATACTCTTGCGGAAATTATGATACCCGAAACTCTTGAAGACGACAGCTCGGAAAATGTACAAACGCAAAGGGCGTAAAGGGAACAGCACAGGAAAATTAAGCGCATTTTCTGCGGAAAACAGCAGAAAGTGCGCTTTGGCATTATTTTAATGTATCTATACAAAAAACAGTGTTTATGCTTATGTAATTTTGTACAAAATACAGTTGACTTAATTAGCAATATGTGATAAAATGTACTTCACCAAGTGAAATGTTTACCAAGTTAACTATTGCGGAGGGAGAGATAAGTACGCAGCGGGAAAACGAAGAGAATATACAGACTGTTATTGCTATGCACCGAAGAATAAAAAAGCTTCAGGCAGTGCAGAAACAGAAGTATTTCAGCATAAGCGAGTTTTTTACTATGAGCAAGCTTTTTATGCTTGCAAGCGAGCAGTACGGAGGAGACGCAGCGGAAAAATATGTGTCAATGAAAAAGCTTTCGCAGGCTCTCAACGTGTCGCCTGCAATGGTGACTAAATCCGTGAACGCGCTGGAGAAAAGAGAATGCGTAAGGCGAGCCTCGGACAGCAGCGACAGACGCGGCGTTAACGTGTGCCTTACCCAAAAAGGTCTCGAACTGTGGAAAGAGGAATATAATATACGCGGAGAATTCATAAAAAATGCATTCGCGCGCTTCGGGAAGGATAAGACCCGTCAGCTTCATTCGCTGACCGAGGAGCTTCTGGAGCTTATGGAGCAGGAGGCTGAAAACAGCAAAAATACCGATACTACGAAAGGATAAGTGATCATGGGCAAACTATTCAAGTATATGAAAGGTTACTGGGCGGGCGCATTGGTCGTGTTTGCGCTCCTTATAGTGCAGGCTTACTGCGATCTTTCTCTGCCTAATTATACTGCGGATATTCTCGATACGGGAATTATGCAGAGCGGTGTGGAAAACGTATGTCCGCAGGTCCTGAGAGAGGAAACTCTCGGGGACATAAAGCTTTTTATGACTGAGGAGGAACAGGCGGAGGTCGATAAGTATTACACGCTGAAAAACAGTATCAAGGACTGCGATATCCCTATTGAGGAAAATAATGTGTATTCGGGAGCGGTTTACGAGCTGAACACAGACGACAGCGGCGTTATCGAACGTCTGGACGAGGATTTCGGTATGGCTGTGCTTACCTACACGGGCATCTCTCAGATGTCCTCGGAGGATATGCAGGCTCAGGACGGCGGAAAAGATACCGAACAGGAGCTTTCAGCCGAGCAGCAGGAAAAGCTGGCTGAGCTTATGCAGTCCGGAGAGGAAATAACTCCAATGGCGCTGGTAAGAGCGGGTGTTACGGACGGTCTTGCGCTCAGAAATGAGCTGGAGGAAAAATACGCCTCTATGACCGATACCGCAGTTTCACAGTCCGCCAAAGCCTTCTGGCAGCAGGAATATGCGGGCGTATCTGTGGATATGGAGCGTTTTCAGAAGAACTATCTTTTCGCACAGGGCGGAAAAATGCTCGGGATGGCGGCTGTAATTATGGTATGCACTATATGTATATGCTATCTTGCGGCGAAGATAGGTTCGGGCATAGGCAAGGACTTACGTGTGGGAGTTTTCAAAAAGGTAGTAAGCTTTTCAAACACCGAAATGGACAAATTCTCAACATCAAGTCTCATTACGCGTTCCACGAACGATATTCAGCAGATACAAATGGTTATCACCATAATGCTGAGAATGTGTCTTTATGCGCCTATCCTCGGTGTCGGAGGACTTATAAAGGTGCTTCACACAAACACAAGTATGGTGTGGATAATCGCATTGGCGGTAGGCTTGGTTCTTGCGCTGGTGCTGGTGCTTATGGCTGTGGCAATGCCTAAGTTCAAGATCATGCAGAACAAGGTCGATAAGCTGAACCTTGTCACAAGAGAAATCCTCACGGGTCTGCCGGTTATCAGAGCGTTCTCCAGAGAAAAGCACGAGGAGGAGCGTTTTGACGCAACCAACAGAGATCTTACAAAGACTATGCTTTTCACTAACAGAGTTATGACCTTTATGATGCCTGTTATGATGTTCATTATGAACGGAGTTTCGGTGCTTATCGTGTGGGTTTCTTCAAAGCAGATAGATCTGGGCAAGCTTCAGGTGGGAAGTATGACGGCTTTTATAACCTACTCTATGATGATAATTATGGCGTTCCTTATGCTGTCGATGATATCGGTAATGCTGCCCAGAGCCGCCGTAGCCGCTGAGCGAGTGGACGACGTTCTTACCGCTGAGCCTGTTATCACCGATAAGGAGGGCGTATCCGACAGGAAGATAACAAAGGGACTTGTTAAATTCGATCACGTAAATTTCAGATATGAAAATGCAGACTGCGACGTACTTGAGGACATTGATTTCACGGCAGAACCGGGAAAAACAACGGCTATTATCGGCAGTACCGGCAGCGGAAAATCTACGCTTATTCATCTTATACCGCGTTTTTACGACGTTACAAGCGGTAAGATAACCATTGACGGCGTAGACGTAAGGGACTACTCCCAGCACAATCTCAGGGAGCAGATAGGCTTTGTTCCGCAGAAGGGCGTGCTTTTCTCGGGAGACATCAGATCCAATCTGAGCTTCGGCTGTCCCGACGCACCGCAGGAGCGGCTGGTGAAAGCCGCTGAAATTGCGCAGGCAGCGGAATTTATCGAGGCTAAGCCCGACAAATACGACAGTCCTATCGCGCAGGGCGGCTCCAATGTTTCGGGCGGACAGAAGCAGAGACTTTCCATTGCAAGGGCGATCGCGAAGGATCCTAAGATATTTATTTTCGACGACTCGTTTTCCGCTCTCGACTTCAAGACGGACGTTTCTCTGCGAAAGGCTTTGAACGAAAACGTAGGAGACAGTACGGTCCTTATCGTGGCGCAGAGAATTGTAACTATTATGAACGCGGATAAAATAATTGTTCTTGACGAGGGTAAGATAGCAGGACAGGGTACTCATAAGGAGCTTCTGCTTAACTGCGGAGTTTACACTCAGATAGTGAGATCTCAGCTTTCCGAAAAGGAATATGAGCAGCAGCTTGCGGAGGCAAAAGCTGAATTGTCATCAGGAAAGGAGGGCGAATAATATGGCTCAGACGCAGAGGAAAGCTCCTGCGGGCAGAGGTCCCGTCGGATCGGGAGAAAAGCCCAAGCATTTCAAAAAATCTATGGGCGATCTTATAACATATATCGGAGGCTATAAATTCGCCGTTCTTGCAGTTATGCTGTTTGCCGTGGGAAGTACGGTTTTCAATATCGCAGGTCCGAAGGTGCTTGCAAAGGCTACCGACGAGCTGTTTGCGGGACTTGTGGCAAAGATAGGCGGAACGGGCGGCATAGACTTTGACAAGATCGCAAGGATACTGCTTATGCTGATAGGCTTGTATGTTATTTCGGCTGTTTTCCAATTATTGCAGGGCTTTCTGATGACGGGAATATCCCAGAAGATATGCTATAAAATGCGAAGGGATATAGCCGCAAAAATCAACAGAATGCCGATGAAGTATTTCGATAAGATGACCCACGGCGAGGTGCTCTCCAGAGTGACCAACGACGTCGATACTCTGGGCTCGAGCCTGAACCAGTCCGTAACGCAGCTTATTCATTCCGTAACTATGGTCATCGGCGTGCTTATTATGATGCTTTCCATCAGTCCCAGACTTACCCTTGTGGCTTTGCTGGTAATTCCGCTGTCGGTACTTATAGTGGGCGTGGTCGTCAAGAACTCTCAGAAGTATTTCCACAGCCAGCAGGAATATCTGGGTCACGTTAACGGACAGGTAGAGGAGATATACGGCGGTCACAGCGTTGTAAGGGCGTTCAACAGAGAGGACTCCGTTATGGCTGAATTCGACAAGGCTAACGAGGTGCTTTATCAATCCGCGTGGAAGTCTCAGTTTATATCGGGCATTATGATGCCTATTATGCAGTTTGTGGGAAATTTAGGCTATGTTGCGGTTGCCGTTTTCGGCGCGTATCTTGCAATGGACGGTAAAATTTCCGTGGGAGACATTCAGGCTTTCATTCAGTATGTTAAGAATTTCACACAGCCTATCCAGCAGCTGGCTCAGGTGTCCTCTATGATACAGTCGACGGCGGCTGCGGCTGAGAGAATATTTGAATTCCTTGACGAGGAGGAGGAACCTCAGCTCGCTGAAAATCACGCTCCCAAGTCCATAAATGAAATTTCGGCAGAGGTCGATTTCGAGAACGTTAAGTTTGGTTACTCCGAGGATAAGATCATTATCCACGACTTCTCCGCAAAGGTAAAGGAGGGGCAGAAGATCGCTATCGTAGGTCCTACGGGAGCGGGAAAGACCACAATGGTAAAGCTCCTTATGCGGTTTTACGACTTAAACGGCGGCAGGATCAGGATCGGAGGCTACGACATAAAGGATTTCGACCGCAGCGAACTGAGAGAGGCGTTCGGAATGGTGCTTCAGGATACTTGGCTGTTTAACGGTACTATTATGGAGAATATCCGCTACGGCAGACTTGACGCAACGGACGAGGAAGTTATCGAGGCGGCAAAAGCGGCGCACGTTCATCACTTTATCGAGACGCTGCCGGGCGGCTATAATATGGAGCTTAACGAGGAGGCGTCCAACGTTTCTCAGGGACAGAAACAGCTTTTGACCATAGCGAGAGCTATTCTGGCGGATAACAAGATACTCATACTTGACGAGGCTACCTCGTCGGTCGATACCAGAACGGAAATCAGGATACAGAAGGCTATGGACAATCTGATGAGAGGAAGAACAAGCTTTATCATAGCTCACAGACTGTCTACTATAAGAGACGCGGACCTTATCCTTGTAATGAAGGACGGCGACATTATAGAGCAGGGAAATCACGACGAGCTTATGGCGGACGGAGGATTTTACGCGCAGCTTTATAATTCCCAGTTTGAACACGCATAGAAAGCTGAACCCCCGCAGATGCCCTGCGGGGGTCGTTTTTTGTTTCAGGATATTTCTACAGTAATAATACATCTTGGCTCTCGGACTACCATACTCATTGACTTTTTCGGATCAGATGCCGAAACACGGTAAAGACTTCTCGGACCGTTGGAGCCTTACAAAAATCAATGCACTGATTTTGGGTCATTGTATTGCAGTCCTTTCACCATTAAGACGGAGAAAATGTCTCTCAGGTTATAAATTATCGAGAAAAAAGTACTCTCCTTAGCGGAATGTACGACAGTTATCGAATGAGCTTACATTGATTTATCTTTATATTTTTGTTCAAACTATCCTCAGAAATAAAAGTTTACATTTTATTAACAAAGTAAAATTTCAGAATTTAAAGCAAATAAGTAAAAAAATATAAACGCGCGCAGATAGGAGACTTTGCTTTGTTAATTTTTCATAATTCCATTATAAATACAGCAAAAATTAAAGTTAAATAGGATAATAAATATAGATATAGTGTTCGACATTTGTGAATAAAATGTGATTGCAGGGCAGGGAATTTTAAAAAAACTATTGACAACTTTTAGGCACGATGTTATAATGTATATGTAATATTAATGAATAAACAGTCAAGGCTTTGTGGACTTATTTTAAATGTTTAGTCCGATCGGTACGGCGGGGACTGTATTAAATACAATTAACCGAGTATACGTATTCATGGGAGTGAAACTATGACGGACAAGGAACTGAAAAGGCTTTCAAGGTCTGAGCTTTTGGAGCTTATGCTGTATCTGAAAAAAGAACTGGACAGCGAAAAGTCCGAAAACGAGGAACTCAGAAAAAAGCTTGAGGAGAAAAATACTGCGGTGACCGCTTTAAAGGACGAACTCAAAGCGTTAACGCAGGGAGTAAGGCTTCTTTGCGAGGCGCAGGGCATAGAGTTTGAGCTCCGAAATAAGGATAATGAGGAAAACAGTCCGGCAGACGCAGCGTCCGACGAAAACGGCGGAGGTGCAGGCTGTGAACAATGATAAGGATATTGAAAGAGAGCTTGAAATCCCGCAGACGGAGCAGCTTGAGGCGGAAGTAAAACGTATAAAAAGCCGCAGGGAGTATCTGAGGATATTAAGAAGTACGGTATCCTCGCTCATTGTTGTGGCAGCGGCGGCAGTACTGATATCTATGCTGTTCCTGCCTGTGCTCAGGGTAACGGGCACCAGTATGACGCCTACTCTTCAGAATAACGAGCTGGTAGTCTGTAAAAAGAGAGGAAGCTTTGAAAAAGGCGATGTTATTGCCTTTTATTATAATAATAAGATATTACTAAAGAGAGTGATCGGCGTTGCGGGCGACGTTATCGACATAAAAGACGACGGTACGGTGCTTGTTAACGGCGAGGAAATAGATGAGCCTTACGTTGATGAAAAGGCTCTGGGCGAGTGCGATATCAAGCTGCCTTATCAGGTCCCCGACGAAAGAGTTTTCGTTATGGGAGATCACCGATCTACCTCTATCGACAGCCGTACAAAAAGGGTAGGCTGCGTGTCCGAGGAGGCTGTGGTAGGCAAGGTCGTATTCAGAGTTTCGCCGTTTAAAAAGCTGGGTTTTATCGAGTAAACTTCATTAAATGTTTAATATCAAAGGTTGGTAATCCGCTCGGGAACGGGCGTATACTCCACGGGAGGAGGAATTGAGTTGCAGAATTTGTCAAATAAGGTTCAGCAATATTTAAAACAAAACAAGCATAATAAGCGTTACCGTGTTTTTGCATTGGTACTTTCGCTTGTTGTGGCAATTTCAGTTTTCAGCAGCTTGATCATGCCTGCGGTGAGTATGACGGGACAGACAGTCGTGTATGACGGAAAAACATTTGAATATGTTTTCCTGCCTTCAAGCGCAGAAATTGATAAGACTAACGCCGGTGATGAAATGAATTATGGCAACGGCGAACAGAGGACAGTTACATTTAAAGTAAGCTTTGATTTTGGAAAGTATAGTGGCGAAGGCGGAGGAACTGTGCTTCCGAGTCGTTTTTTGTATTGTGGGGTAAGCGACAATGTTCTGGTTCCTGACGGCGGACTTCCCGACGGTGACTGGGGCGAGCTTAAAGACAGTACGGGCTGGTCGGGAAATGAATATAATCCTAATCCGGGCAGCGAAGTTTCCGGTCACTACAAAATTGTTACAGTGAACGGTCAATCATACATTTTTATAGAATTTCTTGATGAATATTACAAGTATTATACGGAAAAAAAGGATACCCCTATTACCGGAAGCGTTGAGTTTACAGCTAATGTCACCAGAAATGACGATGAAGTTGGAGATAACACAAAGGTCGTAATTGGTAATACGGAAGTTATAGTTGACAAATTTGAACCTAAGACGATCTCTCTGGAAAAGACAGGCGCTGCCGTAAGCGACGGCAATTCCATTGAGTGGACTGTTACTGTTACAAATGAAAGCGGTATGAAGCTTACCGAAATCAGCGACGAGATGTTTGCAGGAGCGACCAAGGTCGAGGCAAGCCCCAGCGGTATCGGTTCGTATAATTCCGAAAGTAAAAAGTTTGAATTTAACGCCGAATATCCCTTTGCGATAGACGACACGTATACGATAACGTATACTACTCCGATCGATAAGAACAATTCGTCTTACGTTCTTGACGGTAAGGTGTCAAATACTGTCACGGTTCCGCTTGACGATAATAATGAAGCTACGAAATCAGCAGAAGTTTCTTTTGATAAGACAACTATCGGCAAAGACGGTTCTGCGGATTACGACAACAACACGGTCGAGTGGAAAATCACTGTAACCAATCCCAAAAATGCGGATTTCAGCGGTTATATCCTCAGAGACGACGCGTTTAAGAACGCTATAGGCGATATAGTTGTTTCAGACGGAAGCGGCAATGTTGACGCGGCTTTAGACGCAAACGGAAGATTGGTGCTTGGCAGTACAACGGCGAGTGAGCTTACCGTTACATATACAACAGATCTTGATACTTCAGGAGATAACTATAACTCAGTAAGACTTCAGCCGCCCAGAACCGATAAGGACAACAACTGGACAGGTCCCTCGGACGACGCTACCGTAAAGAACTTGTTTACTGTGAGCAAGGGCTCAAACTGCGACGGAGCTTTGGGTCAGATAAAGTGGGATATCCAAGTACAGAAGAACCAGAGCGAGACGCTGGTCGGCAAGGTAATAACAGACGATATGTTTGCTAATGCTCAGGCTGATTCAATAAAGCTGTATATAGGCAATAAAACCGTAACTCTGGACAAGTCGATGATCAGCGGCGGATATGTTATCCCTGACGTTGTCACGGCGGATGACGGTACGGAAGTAAACGTTGCCGAAAAAGACTGGCTCAAGCTTGAATACATCACATTGGTAGAAGATATAGTTGACGATCCCGATTACTTTATAGAAAATAATGGACGGATAAAGAATACTGCTTATTTGGGGATTAAGGGAGGAGACATACTTTCAGAGGCAGAAGCGTCTCCCTATTTCCAGTACAGAAACAGCGTCACAAAGTCGCTGGTCACAGAAAGACAGTCTGAGAACAAAGCTGAACTTACTTGGAGTGTAACTCTTGCTCAGTATAAGGGTCAGTTCAAAGGGCGGACGTTTGAAGATGTGATGTCCGTATCAGACAGTAATCTTAGTCAAGAGTATGTTCCGGGCAGTTTTACAATTACATACTCAAAGGATTCCGGCAGTTATAACGACGTTCTTCCCGAGGATATGTATGAAATCGCTGCGGGCGGTAACGGCAATGACAGCTTCACGGTAAGTTTTAAGAACGACGATTTTTATGACGATGTAACGGGAGTTCAGATCACATATAAGAGCGAGGTGGATATTTCGTCTCTTGCAGATCAGGACAAGTTTACCGTTGCCAATAATGCTAAATACAATAATAAAGAAACTCCTGACGTTAAAAAGGAAATCACGGTTGATAAGTCGGATACAGCTCCTTATAAAAAGCTTGACGGTAATTCGACGGTTTCGGGAAATACCGTAAATGATATAAATCAGCTTGAGAAGGTTACTTATAACGGTACAGAGTACTATAAGCTTGACTGGAAGCTTGTTATCAATGAAAACGGAAAGCTTAATGCCGACCTTTCGGAGGGAGAGGTCACTCTTGTGGACAAGCTTCCGGAGGGAGTTATCCTCCTTGAGAATAAACACGAGTTCGTTTATAAGGGCGTACTTCAGGGAGAGCTGGATTCGTCTCAGGCATATGATCTGAATACAAATGAGTGTTCATATACCTATGATGAGGCTACAGGAGAAATAAAATTTACTGTAAAGAGCGGAGTGGCAAATCATACCTACACAATTTATTACAGCGGACTTATTTCTATAGATACTGTTACGAAAGCCGTGAATACCAACGGTAAGATCGACCTGAAAAATACTGTTCAGGATCAGGACGGAAATTACCCCGAGGTTTCACAGACGCAGACTGTCAAGAGGAAGTCTCTGCAAAAGAGCGCAGACGCCGATAGTGACGGCCGCAGGATCACTTATACTGTTGAGGTCAACCCAAACGGACAGGATCTTGCAAACGGCGATTATCTTGATCTGGTGGATACCATTACAGTCGGCGATACCGCTTCCAGAAGTTATTTGGGCAGCGACGGTACTATGCATCAGGAAACGATCGATGATATAGAAAACAGCGATGTGAATATGGAATTAAGAAACGTTCAGGTCAAAAGAGTAAATGCGGACGGCACTAAGACGGTTCTTGATACAAGCGAGTACAGTTATGAGCTTGTTGATCCTGTTCAGAATACGGTTAGCTATCCTGTTGATGTTGAGTTCGTCAGAGGTGATCAGGGCTATGCTTTACTTAGGATCAATGCAAGTGAATTTCCTAAAAACGCTGTAACTACGCTGACTGTTACGCCTACCGTCGATACGATAGGTAAATACAAAGTATTTTACGGCAGCGATCAATGGGGCGGCACTGTTATTGAAGAGAAAAGCGGAATTGCTGCGGACAAGATATCTGTTCCTATAACGCTTCCTGCGACGTTGGGTTCAAATGAGTATATTTGGATTGAATACACTTTAAGCGATAGAGGTTGGAACAATGACAGCTATAATTTAGGCAATCACAAGGAAGAGGTCGTAAACAATGTCGACGTCCCTGCTTTGAAAAAGACGGTTACGGATTTTGTTAAACAGCTTAAAATTTCCGTGCCCGATGAGGAGCATTTGGAGATAGTTTACACTTATTACGGCTCGCCGGCAAACCCCGAGGACGCTAAGAACGATTCGTTTGCTGTTGAAACCTTAAATAATGTCGCATTTGCAACAGATGCGGCGTACGAAGACGCAAGCGACGATAATGATACGTTCTTAGAGCTTATCGACCAGTCGAAGGGCGTTTCTGCAATGACTGTACCTCTGAAGGTGGAGAAAGTTGACGCAGGAGACTACACGCTTACTCTTAATGCAAAATTCAAGCTCTGGAAGTATGCTCCGATCAAGGACGGAGACGAAATTACGGGCTATCAATGGGTTCCTGCCGCTGAATTTGTACAAAACGGCGACCGTACCGTTGTTACTTGGGGAACAGAGGCTGACGCGAATGCAGGAAACAAGGATTCCGCATCTGCGGCTGAGTTCTCAACACCAGAGCAGTCCTCAATTCAGCTTGAGCCTGCGGTAGGAACGGGAGAGACAGAAGTCGGATATCTTTATATGATAGTAGAGACTGAGGCTCCTGACGGCTATCATCTCGATACTACTCCGATATATTTCTCATATCGGGTAAGACCTGATGTTTCGGCGCTCCCCGAAGGCTTTAGAACTTCCGATTACCAGTTTATTAACAATAACGAAACGTTCAGAATTTCCAACTTGCTGCAATCTATCAACGTAACTGTTGACAAGTACTGGAGCGACGGTAATTACGATTCGGGCAGCGCTACATTCAAGCTTTACAAATCCTTTAAAAAGGTAAGCACGGGCTTGCCTGATGATGCTGTTGAACTTAATGACGAGGAATATACTCTCACAGCAGAACGGAATAAAGTTACAAACGATGACGGTTCAGTTAAATGGACTTACACTTGGAATAATCTTCCCGGCTGCGAGGAGGTAGACGGAGTTTACAAACAGCTGTACTATTACGTTCAGGAGACGGGAACTGAGACCGACAGCGGAAAGACCTATACGGCTTACTATGAGAACAATGGTCTCAGAAAAACCGAAACGGTTAAGGTCACCAATTCTGCTGATCTGACGATACTCAAGGAATGGAAGGATCTTGACAATCACGATATAGCTGATGAAAAGCTGAAAGATATCAGCGTTGACATTGAGCTTTATCAGTCAAAAACCGCACCGAACAGCATAGACAGAATAAACGGAGATAACGGTCTGCCGACAGATTGCGTTCCGTATGAGGTTAACGGCAGTACTGTAATTTCCCTTTCTGCGGAAAACGATTGGAAATGCACCGTGGAGGGTTTGCCTGAAACAGACGCTGACGGCGAAAAGTACTATTACTACGCATTGGAACAGGAAAGCGATATTAAGATCGATGACATTGCTCCCAAAGGATTTTCTGTTTCAATCATCAACGGAGTTTCCAATACGGGTACTATTAAGGTTACCAACAAGGCAATTCCTCAAGATATCGTAAGTTTTAATTTTAAACTCAAAAAGCTCTGGTCTGACGGAGACACGGTAAATCATTCGCAGGATACGCTTACGTTTGATATTCACCGTTCGGTTAACAAGGACGATATCCCAACCAAGGTGAATACGTTCGATTATAAAGAAAGTACAAACGGCAAGAATGTTACGTTTGCAGTACATAACAGTGACGGCAGTTTAGATGTCGGTTTGGCAAGCGGAGCTTCCAACTCGTTTAATAATATTTTTGCGGACAATGTGTTTAGTTTCGCTGTTTATTATGGCTGGTTTGACAGCACCGTAAATACGATAGAGGTCTCGAATGAGCAGGGCGAGGTTTTGGAGACTGTCAATGTTCCTGCGTGGTTCAGCAGTGTTTCGGGTGAATACATCGATGTGTATGGCTATGATGTAAATACAGATTGGACAACCCCTACATTCAATATCAAATTGAATAAAATCACTGAAAATCTGAAGATTGATATTTATATCGCCAATGTGTCAAGCTCTACCAATTATTCTATCACATCAACCGCAGATCCAAATAACAGCGTGGAACCGGTCGCAAATGCTCCGCTCGACAATGTTTACAGCGGTTCAAAAGAAGATACCACTTATTGGGCGACAGTGACGCTTACAGCAGACAACAACTGGTCTACGGTAATTACTATGGACAAGAACAACATTCTCGGTCAGAATTATTACTATTGGATCGAGGAAAAGAGTCTTGGAACTACCGATATAAGCAGTACAAAGTATACGCCTTACTATCGGTATAACGGTGAAGACAATGTCTTTGCGGTCAGCGGAGATGATATTGACCCCATTATCGAGGTTTACAACAAAGCTGAAACCAATACAGGCTCTCTCCCTGAAACAGGCGGAACAGGCACGACCCCATACAAGGCGGCAGGCGCGGCTATCGCTTGCACGTCTGCGGTATTATTAGTTACGAAACGTCGCAGATCGGCGCGAAATAAAAAATAAAAAATAATTTGAAAGGACGAATTATTATGAAAAAAATGAGAAGAATTGCTGCAATCGCAGCGGCAACGGTAATGGCGGCTTCAATGGCTTCAATCAGCGCATTTGCTGATGGTGCTTACACCGTTACTATCAACAACTCAACAGCAGGTCATACATATGAGGCTTATCAGATTTTTGCAGGTACTATTACCGAGGACGCTGATAACAATCTGGTTCTTACAAGTGCAACGTGGGGCTCAGGCGTAGTTGAAAACAATTTGGTTGCTGAAACTGTTGCTAAACAGTTAAACGACGACGGAATGGCTGATTTTATTGACTCATTGGAGCTTTCAAACGTTCATTTGGATAGCGAATGGAATGACGTTAATCAGAATTATACAATCAGCGGTCTGACAGACGGCTACTATCTCATAAAAGATAAAGACGGTTCTCTTGCAAACAAAGACGACGCTTACACATACACAATGGTAAAGGTTGTCGGCAGTAACATCACAATTACGCCCAAGAGCGCCAAGCCTACTCTTGACAAGCAGGTTTATGATAATGACGACGGCGCAGCATCCGGCGATAACAACGGTTGGGGTGAGACTGCTGACCATGCGTTCAACGAGAGTTTCCAGTTCAAGCTGACCGCAACGATACCTGATGACGAGGATTTGGATAAATATGATACTTACAAGCTGGTATTTACCGATACCCTTGGTGCAGGCGTTGTATTTGACGGTTTTGAAAGTGTAAAGATAGGTGGAACTGATACTAATATTGTCTATACAACTGATGCTGTTACGGGTGATACAGCAAAGACTTGGACACTTACAATTGAGGATCTCAAGGGACAGATTGATGATATAAAAGGTAAAACAGTAGAAGTTATCTACAATGCTCACCTTGATGAGACTGCTAGTACATATCATGTTTCCACTATAAATTCGGGGTATAGTAAAAACAGCGCAAAGCTTTCATATTCAAATAATCCTAACTGGGAGGGTGAGGGTACAGAGCAGCCTATGGGAGAAACACCTGAGGATAGTGTATATATATACTCCTACAGAATTATGCTCCGTAAGACAGACGCAGACGGTGCGGCATTGACAGGCGTAGGCTTCCGCCTCTATGACAGTGAGGGACAAAATGAAATTCCTTTGATATATGATGCAACTGCGGGCTTTTACCGTCCGATAGAAACTGGTGAGCAGGGAGAAGAGATGAAATCATCCGGAACCTATGGAGAATTTAATATCGGAGGTCTTGACGCAGGTACATATACATTGAAGGAGACGTCACCTCTTTCTGGCTATACTCCTGCTAAGGATACTAAAATAACAATCAGCTCCAGTCACAACGAGGGTACTGATGAGTTACCTAAAATTACTTTGCAAATGACTGATAATGGTTCTATCACAATTATAAACAATAAGGGTACAACTCTTCCCGAAACAGGCGGTATCGGCACAAAGATCTTCACAGTAGCAGGCGGCACTATCGTTGTAGGCGCAGGCGTTCTGCTCATCACTAAGAAGAGAATGAAGAAAGAGGACTAATTTATTCCAAGGCAATTAAATTTCTGATAAATTCAGATACCTTTATATCTGTCGGCGGGCTTTCCGCCGACAGGCATTAGGGAGGATCCCATGAGGAAAAAAAGCGGCAGATTATCTACAATTTTATTGACCCTGTTTTTACTGGTGGGGCTCTCCGTAATGCTGTATCCCGCATTCAGCAACTGGTGGAACTCAAAAACTCAATCCAAAGCTATAGCCTCCTATCAGCAGGCGGCTGAGGACTTGTCCGACGAGGAGAACGCGGCTATCATCGAGCGCGCTCATGTGTATAACAGCGAGATCGCCAAGCTCCAATATCCTTTTGTTGACTATGCGCAGGTGCCTGATTACGACGATATTCTCGACATCACGGGTACGGGGATAATGGGCTATATTTCCATTCCGCAGATAAGAGTTGAGCTGCCCATTTACCACGGAACCAGCGAGGGCGTTCTCAATGTCGCGGTGGGACATCTGCAAGGCTCGACCTTGCCCGTCGGCGGAGAAAATACCCATTGCGTTATCTCGGCGCACAGAGGCTTGCCGTCGGCTGAGCTTTTCAGTGACCTCGATCAGCTTGTGGAGGGCGACGAGTTTACTATCACCGTCCTTAAAGAGGTTTATACCTACGAGGTGGAGGAAATTTTCATTGTTCTGCCCGACCAGACGGAAAAGCTGAATATCATTCCCGGCGGTGATTACGTTACCTTGACTACCTGTACTCCCTACGGAGTAAATTCCCACAGGCTTCTTGTGCGGGCGCACCGCGTTGCCACTGTGGAAAACGGAGAAAAGGCTGTTTCCAAAATTTCGGCGGATGCAGTTCAGCTGGATTCGTTGTCGGTAGTTCCGTTTATAGCCGCGCCGCTGTTCCTGCTGCTGCTTGCGTGGTGGATATTCGGCGGACGCAGGAAAAAGTTCCCGCACGGCGACCCCGGTTCGGTGTTTGCGGAAAATAAAAATGAAAACAAGCAAAATGACGATAAAACTTAAAAGGAGGGCAAATTGATATGAATATCAAAATCAGCCGTATCAGCGGAGTGGTGCTTTGTGTTGCAGCTATGCTTTTGTGTATGCTGAGCAGCTTTGCTGTTCCTGTTTATGCTGCTGACTGCACTCTGACCCTTATATCCAAAAATAAGGACGAGCCAATTCAGAATGTCAAATGGAACATTTACAAAGTCGGCGAAAAAAACAGCGAGGGCGAGTATGTCCTTACGGGCAGCTTTGCGGATTATCCTGTTTCCCTGAATGATATAGAGATCGCTTCACAGCTGTCGGAGGCGGCTGCCGTTCTTGAAAATTACGCGGTTCTTGACGGAATTCCCGCCGACGGAAGCAATACTACCGACGCGGAGGGCGCTGCCGTTGTGGGCAATGTCGGCACGGGAGTGTACCTTATTTCGGGCGAAAGATATTTCACCGACGAATTCAAGGTAACGCCTTCGCCTATGCTGGCGGAATTTACCGACGAGCAGATAGCGGAGGGCAATATTACTGTTTATACTAAGTTTGAATATGAGACGATATCCGACGAGACCGAATTCGGCGTAAGAAAAGTATGGGATATGCAGGACAATTCGGATAACCTGCGCCCCGAAAGCGTCAAAGTGGAAATTTACTGCGACGGCGAGCTTACGGAAACGGTAGAGCTCAATGAGAAAAACAACTGGGAGTATTTCTGGCAGGGCAGCGCAAAGTCCGACTGGAGAGTTAAGGAGATCGACGTTCCCGCAGATTTTACCGTAATTATCAAGAATAACGAAACGCTTTTCCAGATTGAAAACACATATGTGCCCAAGGGCGGGGATACTTCAAGCTCTGAGCCTTCAAGCAGCAAGTCCGATTCAAATGCGACAGGCTCGGGAAATGAAAAGCTTCCCCAGACGGGCTCGCTCTGGTGGCCTGTTCCTGTGCTTGCGGGCGCGGGCGTGATACTTATTGCGGTAGGCGGCAGACTGAATAAAAAGAGAAAGTGAGTAAATAATGACGGCGCAAAAAAATAAAGGTCGTTTTTTGATAGTTTCAGGGGCAGTGCTGATTATAGCGGCGCTGTCTCTTGTTCTGTATAATTACCGTCACGAAAGCCAATGCAAAAAGGCAATGGACAATGTGCTGGTGCGGCTTGAAAAGGAAATACCCGACGAGCCGCAGGTAAATTCCTCGCCCTTTGACGTTTTTGACGTTCCCGAGGAGCAGGAGGACGAAGTCGGAGAGAATACCGAAACGGAGGAAACGGTGGAGCTTGACGGCAGGATATATCTGGGAACGCTCTCTCTTCCTGCGGTGGATCAGAAATTTCCCGTTATAAAGGGTTGGAGCTACGGCGATATGAACGTTGCTCCGTGCCAATATGCGGGTACGCGCGCAGGCAGAGACCTTATAATCTGCGCGCATAATTATACCGGCTTTTTTGATAAGCTTGGAAATCTGAACAGCGGCGACGAGGTTATTTTCACCGATATAAACGGAAATGATTTTCACTATGAGGTTTCCTATTCCGAGCTTATCAGCGGCTGGGATACCAATGCGATGTTTCGGGGTGCAAAGGAGGACTGGGATCTCACCCTCTTCACCTGCACATGGAGCGGCTACAGCAGAGTTACCGTAAGGTGCGTAAGAAAATAATTTTTGCGTTTTGAGTTAACATAGCGGTACGGAATTCCTTTGCCGATTTAAAGTATAAGAAAATTCAAAGTATGTTCACGAAAATAAGCAGTATATGTGATATAATTAATTTGATTTTGTGATACAAATGTCATTGAAAGGAAGTATTGAATATGAGCGAAATCAAGCAGCATAATTATGATAATATGAGCTTCACTACCCGCGCAATCCATGTGGGAAACGAGCCGGACGCAGCTACGGGAGCTATAGAGCCTCCTATTAATATGGCTAACAGCTTTTTACTGCCGTACGACCCGTCCACTATGAACTGGTCTGCATCGGAGGCTAATATTTACACAAGAAACGGCGGCGTAAATCAGGGCCTGCTGGAGAAAAAGGTTGCAAATCTCCACGGCGGAGAGGACTGCGTTTGTCTTGCCAGCGGCGTTGCGGCGCTGTCCGCGCTTTTTTTTACAAAGCTGAAAAAGGGCGACCACGTTATTTTCTCAACTGTTACATATATTGCCACATACAGAATTTTCAACGAGCTGTGGTGCGACAAGTGGGGTATCGAGACCTCTATCGTTGATTGCACGGACGTTGAAAAGGTAAAGGCGGCTATCAAGCCCAACACAAAGCTTATCCACTTTGAGACCCCGGGAAATCCTACGCTTTGTATATGCGATATCGAGGCTATAGTTAAGCTTGCTCACGAGAATAATATTCTTGTTTCGGTGGACAATACGTTCTCGTCTCCGTACAACACCAGACCTCTGGAGTACGGCGTTGACTTCGTTGTTGAAAGTCTTACAAAGTACATCAACGGTCACGGCGACTCAATGGGCGGCGCTATTATCGGAAGTCACGAGGATATGGAGAAGATACGCTATCAGGCTCAGGTCAACATCGGCGGAGTTATCAGTCCGTTCAATGCTTGGCTCATTATGAGAGGAGCGGTAACGTTCCCTCTGAGAATGCAGGTGCACAACGATAATGCTCTTGCCGTTGCTCAGTGGCTTGAGAGACAGCCCTGCGTAAGCTTTGTTGCCTACCCGGGACTTGAAAGTCACAAGGGTCACGACCTTGCGGTAAAGCAAATGGAGCACGGCTTCGGCGGAGTTCTTTCATTTGGTCTTAAGGGCGAGCACGATCTTTACAACAGAGTAGTAACTCATCTCAACATCTTCACAAGCGCGGTTTCTCTGGGACACGACGCAAGTCTTATCGTTTTCCTAGGCGAGGACGACGAGAGAATGTATCTCTATCCGGAGGAGTTCCACGGCGGTTTCTACCGCGTTGCGATCGGTATCGAGGACAAGAACGATCTTATAAACGATCTGAGACAGGCATTCAAGGCTGAGGGTCTGGAAACTGTTGACTAAGCTTATTTCAGAACATTCAGGGCAGTCCTTTGCGGCTGCCCGTTTTTGTAACTTTATCGGACAGGAGGTAAAAAATGCAGCAGCACAATCATATGGGACATCGGCAGAGAATGCGGGAAAGGCTCAGTAAAAACGGCTCCCTTGACGGCTTTGCGGAGCATGAAATTCTTGAAATACTGCTGTTTTACGTTTTCCCCAGAGGCAATACCAACGAGCTTGCTCACGAGCTGATAAAGAAATTCGGTTCGCTGAGAGGCGTGCTGAACGCGTCCAAGGAGGAGCTTATGCAGGTAAAGGCTGTGGGAGAGAACTGCGCCTTTGCGCTGAAATTTTTCAGTATGTTTACAGCCTATGCCGCGCGGCAGGAGATCGGCGGCGTGGACGTAAGGGACTACGGCAGAATGCTGGATTATGTAAGTACGTTCTTTACCGACGAAAAGACGGAGAAGATAAAGGTTTTCTGCGTGAATTCGGCTTGCAAAATACAGAGCGTTTTCGATATAGGCAAGGGTACTTCGGACTGCGTGGGACTTGATTTCAAGGAGCTTACAAGGATAGTCCTCAACAGCGGGTGTAATGTGATAGTTCTGGCGCACAACCACCCGGGCGGAGCGAATACTCCGTCGCAGGAGGACGTGGCTGTGACGAGAAAGATCATCAATTATCTGAAAATGCTGGATATATCGGTCCTTGACCACTACATTGCGGGAACGAACGGCATAGTGTCAATGCGCAGCTGCGGTATGATATACAGCGAGGAGTAAATTTATTCCTCGCTGTTCTGTTTAATTGGTTAAATCTTATTGTGAAATGTGCATTATAACGCTGCGGGTTATTTGTGCAAAAGGGTAATTATTCGTACTCGATTACAGGAAAATGTTGACTTTGCGTGAATTTGTGTGATATAATAAAATGTAAGATAATATGTCCTGATACAGGTCGGAGGTTATAGAACGGAGACCGATCCGAGCGAGTATTCCGCGATATTTGACCGTTATCAGGGCAGGGGCAGATGCCCCGCCGATAAAATTACAGGAGGTTTGTGATGGAAAAGCAAATTGACTATTCAAGCTACGCTGCCTACAAAGAGACTGTGGAAAGTCTCACAGGCGATCTCGATAAGCTTTATAAGCTCAGCGAGGAAATAGCATTGGTGAATACCGCAGAATCTATCAAGGAAACACTTGAAAAGGCGAAGGACGAGCATTTCGAGGTCGCTATCGTGGGCGAGTTCAAAAGAGGCAAGAGCACACTTATAAACGCTCTGCTGGGACAGGAGGTGCTTCCTGCGGACGTTCTGCCCGCTACTGCTACGCTCAACAGAGTTACATACAGTAAAGAGCCTTACGTTCAGGTAGAGTACAAAAACGGAAATTCCGAAAGAGTTGATATTGACAGACTGGAGGACTATGTAACAAAGCTCACCAGCGAGTCGGAGATGAAAGCCGAGACCGTTAAGGAGGCTACCGTTTATTACGACACCGAGTTCTGCCGCAATAATGTGGATATCATCGACACTCCGGGTCTTAACGACGACGATCAGATGACTAACGTTACTCTGTCTATCATTCCTAAGATAGACGCGGCTGTTTTCGTTATCAGCGCAAATTCTCCTTTCTCGCAGTTTGAAAAGGAATTTCTTGAAAAGAAAATGCTTACCTCCGACGTGGGAAGAATTATATTTGTGGTAAACTGTTTCGGTACTTTTACTCAGGACGACGAAAACAAGATAGTTGAGACTGTCCGCACCAGAATAGGCAAGTACGTTATGGAAAAGGCGAAAAAGGTCATGGGAGAGGATTCCCGCGAGTTCGCCGTTTACAAGAGAAAGATCGGAACGCCGAAGGTCATCGGCGTGTACGCCAAGCGCGCGTTGACGGCTAAGACTATCGGCAGTCAAGAGCTGCTGGAACAGTCTAATTTCCCTGAGTTTGAAAGAGCGCTGGAAACTCTGCTTACTCAGGAAAGAGGAGTTATCACGCTCCAGATATTAGCTAACAAGATAACAAATTCGGGTACGGAAATTCTCCGTTCTATCGTTATGCAGGAAAATGCTCTGATGATGGAAAACGACGAGTTTATGGAGAAGTACGACGCTGCTATCAAGGAGATCGACGAGATCCGAAATATGAAGCGTCAGGAATTCGTTAAGATAAACGACGCCGCAAATCAGGTATTTGACGATTTAAAGCCTGTGCTTGAAAATTACTGGACCAATATCGAGGAGGCGGCTATGGAGGTTATCGACAGCTTCCAGATGTCCTCGGACGATTTCAAGAGAGATCAGCTTAAGATCGTTACAAGCAAGCTCACCGAAAAAATCAAGGAGAGCATTGAGGCGAGAGCGCAGATAATCTGCGAGCAGATACAGAACAGCATTAACAGCGCGGTAAGCGTTGAGGCTGAAAGACTTCAGGATTTTGAGGACGAGTTCTTCCGTTCGGTTGCCAAAATTCAGGAAATGTTCACTATCTCCGATAAGGTGACGCACAACGGAGGTATGCTGGATAAGATCATCGGCGCGGCTATCGGCTCGTACGGAGTGGGCGGTATCTTCCTGGGCTTCAGAGAGTCGGGAGTTAAGGGCGCGCTTTTAGGCGGAGCTACAGGACTTGCAGGCTTTTACGCTACATATTATGCGGCGGCGTTCTTTGCAGGTTTCTTCGGAATTACGGTTGCGGGTCCCGTTACGCTGTGTCTTATGGCGTTTGCGGGTATCGCAGGTACGTTTACGTCCAACTTTGCTGTGGATAAAATTCTTGTTAAGGAGAGAATTGACAAGTACAAGTCAAACTTCAAGACCCACGTAAGAAAGCAGTTCCACGAAATGAAGCTGAACAACGACTTTACGGAAACCGTAAGACGGCAGGTATTCTCGTCCTTTGAAAGTCTCAAGAGCAAGATCGAGGAGGAGACTGAGATTATCCTCAGAGACACTCAGGAAACTCTCGATAACCTCAACGATCTCAAGGCGGAAAAGAACAGCGTTTCCCAGAAGGAAATGGAGAGACTTCACACCATTGCGGAAACTGCCAGCGAAATAGTTCAGGAGGCTTACGCTGTAAGACGTGCGCTTTCTGAGGAAGCAGGAGCATAAGGTCAATGCACAATTATTGTGCTGTATTGTAAATTGCTGAAATGCATTTCAATTCTTATAATTCAGGGAGGACACTCTATGAGTGACATAACAGAAAAAATAAATCCGCTTCTTCAGATAGATACAGGTTTTCGTTCCTATTTAAACGCCTATACCCGTTCATATCAGAACCATATGGTCGACGGCAGTCTCGACTACGCTTACGAGTCGGACTTTGCCGTAAGACAGAAAATAATGGGGCTGGGCGGCAGCGGAAAGCTTTTTAAGGCTGTTAATTCACAGGATATTTCCGCAGAGGCAAAGCACCTTTTTATGAAGTGCAATCAGGTAGGTCCGCTTAAATATCCTGAGATTTACGATATTGTGAAGAAGTGCGCTGAGCGTCTGGAGCTTATTGTGCCTATCGTGTTTATCCGCGAGGATATGGACAGGGCGCTTGCATACTCCATAGCCAGCGATCTGATAGAGCCGTGCATTGTGCTGTCGAAACAGCTTGTGGATATGTGCTCAATGGACGAGCTTACATTGCTTATAGGCTGTGAGTGCGGCAGGATACAGAACAATCACTGCACATATAATATGGCTTATACATACCTTAACGTCAATAAAAACGTATACAGACCCGTTGAACGCTCCTACAATCAGGCTGTGGGAAGTCAGCTTTATTCTGCGCTGGTGCAGTGGGTCAGGTACGGCGATATAACCGCCAACAGAGCGGGTATGATCTGTCTCGATAAGCCCGGAAGATACCTTGATCTGATGACTTCGATTTATAATAAGGGCTATGTGGATTTCTACGGCAGAGGTCAGAAGGATATAGATTTCCCTGCGCTTAATCTAAAATCGCAGGAGATACACGCAAGCGCGTCCAGAAGTCTTAAAGCGGACGCTCTGCTTACCGAGATAGAAAGATATCTGCTGGCGAGCAGCGAGTTCCTTTACTGTCAGACGCTGTATTCGTGGCGCTCAGACGTGGAGGACATCGAGAAACACGCAGAGTCGGGTCAGATCTGCGATGTCCGCACAAGCGTAATTATCGGAAACGGAGGGCAGAGCTGATGGAAAATGAAAATTTACTCACCGCCGAACAGGATATTGCGCTTATAAGACAAAGTCTCAACGAAGTCATCGAGGACGGTAAGATCGCCAAGGTACTGGGTACGGAATTCGTAG
>JAUNOG010000037.1:3402-23575 GCA_030531185.1 Ruminococcus sp. | reverse complement strand
CATATTGACAATATCTATAAATTGTAGTATAATATATTTATGAGGGTGACAAAAAAGCATCCTCAAAGGTTAAGCTTTCCGGCAAGAAAGCTTAACCCAGCAACACAGATGTCTCAGAAACAACTGTGAAACCTTTAGAGAATGCTTGTTTTCGTGTCCTATTATACACGTTTAACATAAACTTGTCAAGGGCTTTTTTCAGTTTGTTTTGACGGACATCTGAAAAAGCTCTTTTCTTTATTAGCTCAGTTTCTGAACTAATAAGGCTTGCACAAAATTCATATATTCCAACGTGTACTATCACGATCGGTGCGTCAGTGCATTTCTTTCACCGTTATCAACAAAGAAATTGGTTTGGGTCAGCCGCCGCAAAGCAGTGATCCTGTCGAATTAGCAATCGACAATAAATTGAGGTGAATGAACGAGTAACCTCAACCGAAAGGAAAGAAATCGTTATGTGCAAGTAACTAAAAATCAATGAGTGCATTTATTGAAATTCACTCGTAAATAAACCCGATAAAATTGCTTATCGGGGCAGGATCATTGTTTAAGGTGCTCCTGCACGAATAAGAAATTGGCAGGGTGGGTAGTGGGATTCGAACCCACGGTCTTCAGGACCACAATCTGACGCGTTAACCAACTACGCTATACCCACCATATTCAAATATAAAAACACTCGCAAATGGGCAGTAAGCAAAACGTCCATACTGCGAGCGGATTTGGCACGCCATGCAGGATTCGAACCTGCGACCTACCGCTTAGAAGGCGGTTGCTCTATCCAACTGAGCTAATGACGCATAAATTATGCAGAGACAAATCAAAAACCGATTTGCCGCTGCAATGGAGCGGGTGATGGGAATCGAACCCACATGACCAGCTTGGAAGGCTGGTGTTCTACCACTGAACTACACCCGCAAATTTAAGCTTGCTGTGTTTTATCTCAATCAACGTATATTATTATACCACAGCAAGCTCGCTTTGTCAAGCTTTTTTTGAAATTTTTTTGCTGATTTTAGCTTTTTGGTAAAAACTCACTACTTGTTTTTCTTGTGTTGTTTCATTTTGTTAACTATGACGTCTTTGAACAAATATCCGAAAATTCCGATCACAAAAGCTATTGCTATAACTATTATTACCGCGCTGAAATTTCCGTCTCCGACATTGCTGCCCAAGACTGTTGAAATGATTATCGCTGGCAGTCGGCAGGGCATAACGTACATAAAGAAATCACGCTTGCTTATCTTAGTAAGCGGAACAATATATGATATAACGTCTTTCGGAATGCCCGGTATAAGATAAAGTATCATCAGTATGACCGTGAGCTTTCGGGCGTCTTGGAGAAATTTGTACTTAGTCAAATGCTTTTCGTCCACAAAAGCCTCTACAAGCGGTCTGCCGAATTTTTTCACCAGCATAAAAATACACAGCGTACCCAGAACCGTTCCCGCAAAGGAGAGCAGTCCTCCCCAGAACCAGCCGAAAAGCAGTCCGCCCACGATCTGAATAGGAGGTATGACCGCTATAACAACCTGTAACGCCTGAATAAAGGTAAAGATAAGTATTCCCCATATTCCCGAGTATTTTGAAAGCCGCTCCTGAAGCGCCTGCAAGCCTTCTTCGGTCCTGAGAGCCTTGACAAGAGGTATCGCTGCGATCGTAGCGATAGCGATAACGGCGATAAAAGCGCATACGCTGATTATCTGTACTGTTTTTTTATGCTTTTTTATTTTTCCTTTTAGTATTGTTTCTGTTGTCCTGATTTTTTCATCTTCCATAGCTTTACGTCTCCAAAATTATTTCTTTTAGCTTATTTTCTTCTGAGTATTTTTTTTCTGAACCAGTTTATGTAAATATCAATAAGCTGAGTAAGAGCAAAATCGTAAATCAAAAAGAATATGTTTGCCGCTCCCCATAGCACCAATACAGCATATTTACCGAACATTTCCATACCCTCCATCATATCTACGGAGGTGAAAATATATTGAAAGGCGAGGTAGAAGATAACTACCGCCGCATTGAAAATGCCGAATTTGCATATCCAGACTAAAACCTTGTTTTTCTTTTTGTCAAGGTAGAATTTAAGTATGGGATAGTAGCCCATAAACAGTATGAACAGCAGCGTAGCCTCGTAATTGGGAGTAACAAATATGCAAAGCAGACTAACGGCAACATATGTCGCTATCGCCCAGTTTTTGTCCGCCTCGACTATCATAACTACCATTAAAAATCCCGCAAAGGTAGGTATAGTATAGCTTAGCATAGGCAGAAATCCGCTGCAGAACATTGACAGTAAGCATACTGCCGAGCATATGCCTCCCAGAGCGACCTTAAAGGCTGTGTTCTCTGAGGACTTTCCTTTTCGCTTTTGGTCTTTCATATCAGCAGCAGGGGATAAGGTCTCCGCCCATACATTCGCAGCAGCAGTCGGCGCATATAAGATTACTGCAGCAGTTGCAGGCGGTATTCATATCGGAGTCTGTGCCTGAGCGCACCGGATTGCCGTTCATATAGCCGTTTCTCTGCCTGTTCATCTGATTTAAAGCCTGTCCGTACTCGGGATTTGACGGGTTCATCTGATATGCTCTCTGGAAATGTACGTAAGCGTCGTTCAGCCAGCCCCGCTTGTAGCATACGGAACCCATAAGGAAATACCATTCCGCGTCTCTCGAGCCGTTAGGGACGCTGTTAAGGATTTGCTCCGCCTGTGTTACACTGCCCGACTGAATGAGCTGTCTCACTTGAATTGAATTGTACGATGAGGACGAGCCTCCGCCGTAATTATACGAACCGCCCGAATTTCCGCCGTAGCTGTACGAGCTTCCCGAGCCGCCTCTGCGCTGCTCCATTATCTCGTCGAATGCGGCGTTTATTTCGGACATTTTTTCGGCGGCAACATCCGCAAGGGGATTATCCTGATACTGATCGGGGTGATATTTTTTTACAAGCTCCTTGTATGCCTTTCTAATCTCTTCGTCGGACGCGCTCGGACTAACGCCAAGCACCTTGTATGGGTCATTCATAAATGTGATTTCCTCTCTTATCTTTATTTTTGAATTTTCCGCTCATCACGGAATTGAATGTGTTTTTAAGTCCTAAGTAAATTATATTGTCCAGTATGTCCCTGTATCTCTTGAAATCCAGCTTAACATAAACGTCCGCAAGACTTCCCAGCGTGAAATTAACGCTGTCTCTTGCATAACGGCGTATTTGTTTAAGCTTGTCCTTCGGTATCTTTTCTTTGCCGTAAGGCACGTCAAAGGCGTTGAGCAGGGGATTGTAGGAGCGTTCTCTGTAATCGTCCCGCAGATCGTCAAGGGCGTCGGTGATGTAAATATATCTTCCCAAAAGGTAGCCGAAACGCTCTAACAGTTCCTTTTGACGGGGCTCTTCGGTAAGTCCGCCGAAAACAGCCGTCATCATCATAGCCGTAGGCTCGCAGGCGAGGTCTATGCCCGCTGTTTTATCGCTTTCTATCTTGTTCTGCAAGATCATAGCCCGTTCTATTTTCGGCGCAAGCTCGGGATATTCGTCCGCCGCCTCTCTGTAAGGCTTTCTGAAAAACGGAAGAGCCGCCGCTGCAAGAAGTCTGCCTTTGAGACCTTTGTCCGCCGCGTCGTCTTTAAGCTTGTGGTATGTGAGTATGACCGCCGCCGCAGAGGAATAGCTCAGATCGTTTTTACAGGTAGCGCACATAGACTTTGTAAATGGGTGCGCTGCGCACCTTTGCATCTCCGCGTCAAGCATACAGTTTCTTACGGACAGATCAACCAGAGACAGGAACGCAAAATCGTAGCTTAGGGTAAATCGGGTAAAAAAGCCGTACCGTCTGCCCATATCCTTGCAAAGCCCGCAGTAGACAGCCTTGTAAATATCATATTCAAAAACACGCATATACGGCTTGTAGGCGCGGACATATCCGAACATAATAAACTCCTTTTTTAGATGTAAGAGGTTAGAGGTAAGAAGTAAGAGTGCTGTACGCAAATTCTAACATCTTACATCTAATTTCTAACCTCTAATTAGTATAACCTATTCCAGATGTAAGAGGTTAGAGGTAAGAAGCAAGAGTGCTGTATGCATATTGTAGTACGCAAATTCTAACATCTTACATCTAATTTCTAACTTCTAATTAGTATATCCTATGATTGTGTATTTCCTGTGAAATTTTCTATATTATACAACATTTTATTACCTTTTGTCAACTTAAATATTTCTTAATACTGAGGTTAGAGCTGAAAGATCGGAGATCGGACAAATAAACAAGCGAAAATGCTATGCCGTTGTCTTGACAATGAGACGGTAATTATGTATAATAGACCTAAAATATATGAAAAGAGGTTTCTGTATATGAAAAGCGTTATACTTAGCATTGATACCGATAAAAGAAAAAGTCATATCAGACGCGAAATTTACGGACATTTTTCCGAGCATTTGGGCAGATGTATTTACAACGGTATGTATGTGGGGGAGAACTCCGAAATAGAGAATATCGGCGGAGTGAGAAAGGACGTCATCGAAGCTCTGAAAAATATCAGGATACCTGTACTCCGCTGGCCCGGAGGCTGTTTTGCCGATGAATACCACTGGAAGGACGGCATCGGAGAAAAGTCCGCACGCAAGAAGATGATAAACACCAACTGGGGTCACGTTGTGGAGGACAACAGCTTTGGTACGCACGAGTTTATGGACCTCTGCGAGGAGCTTGACTGCGAGCCCTACGTTGCGGGAAATATGGGCAGCGGCACGGTACAGGAGCTTTCCGAGTGGGTTGAGTATATGACCTTTGACGGCGTATCTCCTATGGCGGAGCTGAGACGTAAAAACGGCAGGGAAAAGCCGTGGAAACTGAAATATCTGGGTATCGGCAACGAAAGCTGGGGCTGCGGAGGAAGTATGCGTCCCGAATATTATGCGGACGAGTACAGACGTTATCAGAGCTTCTGCAAGAATTTCAGCGGAAACGAGCTTTTCAAGGTAGCCTGCGGTCCCAATGCGGACGATTACAACTGGACAGAGGTCGTGATGTCAAATCTGAACGAATGGCACACAAAGGCTATTTCTCTGCATTACTATACTATTCCCACGGGGGACTGGTCTCACAAGGGTGCGGCTACGGAATTTTCCGACAGAGAATATTACAGCACCATATCAAAGACCCTGTATATGGAGGAGCTTGTGACAAAGCATTCCGAAATTATGGACAGGCACGACCCCGATCATAAGATTGGTCTTATCGTTGACGAGTGGGGCTGCTGGTACGACGTTGAGGAGGGCACTAACCCGGGGTTCCTCTATCAGCAGAACGCTATGAGGGACGCTGTGGTCGCGGCGATAAATCTTAATATCTTCAACGAACATTCCGACAGAGTTATAATGGCGAACATCGCACAAGTTGTCAACGTTCTTCAGGCTGTCATTCTCACAGAGGGGGAGAGAATGCTGTTAACTCCCACATATCACGTTTTCGATATGTACAAGGGTCATCAGGACAGCGAGCTTTTATGCTCCGAATTAGCGGGCTTTGATACGGGCTGTGAGGATATCGGAGTTCCCGCCCTTTCAAAATCAGTATCGGTCGATAAGGACGGAAATATACTTATCACAATGTCAAACTGCTCTCTTGACGAAAGCGTTAAGGTCACTGCGGAGCTTGGCGGATTTGTTCCCGCAAAGTATACGGCCAGACTGCTTACGGCGGAGGCAAGGGCGTACAACGATTTTGACAACGCGGAAAACGTTGTTCCTGCGGAGTTTAACTCTGTCGTTCTGAACGGCAGTACGGCGGAGTTTGAAATGCCGCCCTGCTCGGTTATCTCCGTGCGGCTTTCAAAGTGATATGAGACAGCCCTGTAAAAAATGTCTTATAGCCGATCTGGACTATGACGAATACACCGAAAATATAGCTCAGTACATAAAAAAAGTCCCCGAGGACAGGAGAGCGCCCGAGGAGGAATATCGGCGCAGGCTTGATCTCTGCCGCAGGTGCAGGGAGCTTGCAAACGGTATCTGCGCCAAATGCGGCTGTTTTGTGGAGCTTCGCGCGCTGAAAACCGAGAGCAGGTGTCCCAACGAGAAAAGGGTCTGGTAGGCTTGGAGACCGATAGAAAAACAGACGGACGAAAATTTCCAAGCAAAAGGAGCCGTATAACCGTATACAACACAAAAAATGCGTTCCCGACTTAAAATCGGAAACGCATTTTTCAATTCATTTTAATAGTACATAACCACGGGCGTGCCAAGCTCTACATTATTGTAAACGTACTCCGCACCGCTGTAGGGCATATTGATACAGCCGTGAGAGCCGTTCCACTTGTATATCTCTCCGCCGAAATAGTTGCCTCTCCAGGTGGAGTCGTGCAGTCCTATGCCGCAGAGGGAAACATTGTTCCAGTAATTGCACTTGGTATCCCATTCCTCGCCGTCGGCGTTTCTGTCTTTCATACGGTAGTTGGTCTGCTTGTTCCAAAGCTTGTAAACCCCTGGAAGAGTGGTTCTCGCCGCCGAAGTGGTCTGTCCCGAAACTATGTAGCATTCGTACTCGAGCTTGCCCTTTTTGTAGTACCACAAATGCTGGTCGGTAAGGTCTATCTCGATATAGGTGTCGCCTATGTCGTCGTCCTTACTTCTTGCGGACTCAACTCCCGTAAAATCATAGTATCCCGTACTGTAATAAATGGGATCTACGCTTTCCACGCTGTCGCCGTCCTCCAGCATTTCAACGAGAGCGTCGCAGGTCTGCTGCTGGTCTATCCACCAGCCGTATTTTGCGTCGTCGCTTGTGGGGATTGTGATGTCGCCCTGCAAGGTAGCCTTGAATTTTCTTTCCGTATTGTACGTATCGTACTTCTTGGCAAGCTTTTCAACGTACTTCATACATTTATCCTCGTCAACGCTGTACTTTCCCGTGTCGTCGAGGTCGAGCAGACCTATAAGCTCCTTACCCGTAAGAGTTTCCTTGGTGTAGTCAAAATCGTATGTAATGTACATATCGAACACCTTGTTGAGCGCAGCCGCCTGCTCCTCATAATCGGCGGAAACTATGGCGGGCAGAGTGTAACAGCCGGTATCCTTGCTGAGCATTATGTCAAATTCGCCCTTGCTCAGCTCGGTTTCAGCCGTATAAATAAGCTGATCCATATCGGTTATTTTTGTTCCCTGGACTTCTGCGTTTACCACATATCCGTCGTCGGTAAGCTCCATAGACGCGTCCGCAGTTTCGGTATTGCCCCAGTCTGCGTTTTTGATAAGCTCCTCCAGCTTTTCGGCGTTGTAGGTAGCCTCTTCTTCAAAGCTGTATTCGCTGGTTTTGGCAAATCCCGTAAACCACGCGTTCTGATTTACTCCGTCGAGGATTTTCCTGATCTCGTCGGCGTTGTTGCGCTTGTAATCGAAATCCGCCGTGGGAATATCTATCTGTCTGCCGTCGATAGTTGTAAAGCTGAGCTTTTCGGGGACTGCATTCGCCTTTGTGGCGGCGCAAGCCTCCTCAAAGGTCATACCGCTTACGTTAGTGCCGTTTATAAAGGTATCGGCAAGGAATTTGTTGTTGTAATGTATTCTTCCGACAGCGTAAGCTCCTCCTATTGCGACGACAAATACTCCCAGCACCGCAGCGCATATGATACCCGTCTGATTTTTTACCTTTTTACGCTTTTTCTTTCCGCTCTGTTTTGTCTTTGCGGACTGTACGGTTTTTGTGCTCATTAATAAATTATCCT
Source organism: Ruminococcus sp. (assembly GCA_030531185.1). Classification (GTDB taxonomy): domain Bacteria; phylum Bacillota; class Clostridia; order Oscillospirales; family Ruminococcaceae; genus Hominimerdicola. The sequence goes on along the minus strand of JAUNOG010000037.1, from coordinate 15,857 downwards.
TTCTTAGAATACCATTTTATATATAATATCATACTTATCTTCTCAAGAATTATTATATCACGAAAGAGGTGCTTTTGTCTATATCTTTTTCGCCAAATTTCGCAGAAATATTCACCAAATTTTAAAGGCGTCCCAAAGGGTTTTACTGTTACTTTTAATGGACTGTTGAAAAAGTGAGTTTTTACAGGATTATTAAGGTAAATTTAAACTTGACTTTACAGATGAAATATGGTAGAATTAATAGAAATAAATTATGTGTGAATGAGCGGCTCATCGCCGGCGGAAGGGGTCGGCGTGCAAATATAAGAAATAAGCCGTTTGCCCGCATTTTGGGCTAAGAAATAGGAGCAGAAATAAAAAGTTAAGGTTCAAGGACAAAATTGTCCGCAAAAATTTCTGTGAGGTTTCTTAATGAGTAAGTTTACATTGATTGATTTACGCAGACAGCGTGCGGTTATTTGCGCTGCGCTTGCAGTATTGACGGTATTTATGCAGGGCTGCGGTTCGGGTTCGGCTGAGGATATTTCAAAGGCTGCCTCGTCGTCACAGGTACAAAGCGAAAGTTCGGAGAATGACGAAATCAACGTTAATGCTGAAATAACTGTCGAGGATAAGACGGACGTTAAGTCCGATGAAAAATCCGACGATGAAAAGACAGAGGACGAAGAAGATCCGAGGTTTGACAAGGTGATAGTCAACGAGGGCGTCGAGGCGGCGGTCGAGGCGAATTCTCCCGAAAGCGCTTACGTGGACGGCTATTACAATTTCACGTATTCAGATTTCGGAGAAGTGTATTCAAACGAAGAACTGAAAAAGTGCTTTGACAGAGTGAACGAGATAATAGCCAATTCAGGCTGTACTATGAGCTTTTCCTACAAGAATATCGAGACGGGAGCTTATGTGTCGTATAATAATTATACAAGATTTATGACCTGTTCCACCATAAAAGCGCCGTATGTAAAATCGATACTTGAACAGGATATCAGTCTTGACGATGTTATTGTGAGAAATTATATATGGCCCGGGGACGACGGAACGGTCGCTCTTGCTCCGTACGGGCAGAAATATACGGCTAAGCAGCTTATAGAATATACGATTTTGGAATCGGATAATACGGCGTATTATCTGCTGGAGCAGACTTACGGATATTGGAATTTCAATAATCTGCTTTATTCCCTCGGTGCAAATTATTCTCTGGGAGACAGCTGGATATTTACATACTGCACCTCGGACGATATGATGAAGTGCTATGAAGATATTTATTATTTCGGAGAGGAAAACGAGTACGGCAAATGGCTTGTAGACCTTCTTGCCGATACGGACCTTAATATCCAGATAGGACAGGCTCTGGGGAACAAGTATAAGGTCGCGCAGAAATACGGTTCCGAGTTCAACGAGAGCGTGTTTAACGACTGCGCTATAGTTTATGCGGATTCTCCGTTTGTTCTGTGTATTTTTTCAAATCAGTATCCCGAGACGGAAGAGGCTTGCGTGCTGTTTAAGGAGCTTGCCGTGGTATTTGACGACATCAACACACTTTTGGTAACTAAATAAATTAAAATATCGACAACAATTTCAGGAGGTAAAAAATATGAGCGAATACAAGGCTTATTCAGTCCATATGGGAAAGGCTAAATGCGCCGTTGACCTTGGCGACGGTTCGGAAAGAGGAGAGTATGTAAATCAGGACTACATTCTCCACAAGCTGGGCAGACCTCACAGAAGTATCAGCCTTATGTACTGCTACTATCCGCTGGACAAGGAGTTCCCCGGCAGGATTTCCGAGGTTATGAAGGACGCTGAGGTGTCTTTCCAGTGGGATTATCCTTATGACGATTATTTCACCTACAAGGGCGGTCTTGAGGGCAATACCGAGGGCGAGCCTTTTAATCAGATGAGAGACGTGAGACGTCACGGACAGGACGTTACTCTTACATTGACTGTAGACCCCAACGTTTCGGACGAACAGCTTATCGCTATTGCAAAGGATCTGAAGACCTTCGGCAGAATGTTCCTCAGAGTTAATCACGAGGCAACGGGCGACTGGTTCTCGTTCACAAAGAGAACGGGCGATGCAGGCTATCAGGGTGTTGCTGATTTCTACTGCCGTTTCAACAAGATAATCAAGGAGTATGCTCCGAATGTTCAGACAGTCCTCTGTATCGGCGGTATCGAGGATCCTAACGCTGCAGAAATAATTATGGAGAAGGAGTTCTCTCAGGCTGTCAAGGAGACTGATATATGGTCTGTTGACAAGTATATGGCTCTCCACTGGGGCTGGCCTTTTGATGTGGCTTTAAAGGACAGCGAAAATAAGTCCTTTAAGAGAGACACCGTTGAAAACACATACAAGCTCACTAAGATGTCGTACAACCGTTTCAAGGAGATCAACGGCGGCGTAAGCAAGCCAATGGTAATGAGCGAATTCAATGCCGACGGCGACGTTACGGGCGCATACGATCAGGCTGAAATGGTAAAGGACTTCTGCGATATGCTCAAGGACGACCCTGAGCAGTGGTTCTCTGGCTTTACTTTCTATCAGTTCAGGGACAGAGGACGTCTCGGTCTTGAGATCGAAGACCCGAACTATGCCGACTGCGGCATCGAACAGCCGGTTATGCAGACCTACAAGGAGATCATACACGACGATTACTTCAAGCCTGCGATGACAAGGGGAGAAGAGCTGTCGTTCCCTGTAAAGCTGCGCTGGGGCGGAGCGGAGGACGCTGAGGGTATCGAGATACCTCTCCACTTTGAGAAGAACCCTCATTTCTGCGAGGTAACATTTGACGATGACTCCAATATTATGATGGAGATAAACGGCAAGTGGTTCTATAAGTCCCCCAAGGCTAAGACTATCGACCTTATGTCGGCTTTCTTTGAAAAGCCTCTGGAGGGCGAGTGCGACCTTACGCTGAGACTGTTTGCGCCTCCCGCAAGCGGAGAAAACGATCTTTCTGCTGAGGACGGACTTATGAACAGCTACTCGGTGATCGAAAAGCTCCCCGCTATCAGAGTTGAGTTTGAACCAGTTGAAAAGTAATTGCATATAATAAAATAATCTAGAGTAAGAGGACTGCGAAAGCGTCCTCTTACGCCGTTTATGGGGGAATAGTTATGACTAACAAAAATCAGACGCTGAACGAGAGACAGGAACTCGATATTGCTATGCGGACTTCCGTGGTAAGCATAATCGCAAACCTGATATTGTCTGTGTTCAAGTTTATAGCAGGTATTTTCGGAAGATCTGCGGCAATGGTTTCCGACGCCGTTCATTCCGCGTCGGACGTATTTTCAACTGTAATAGTGATCATCGGAGTGAAAATTGCCCATAAAGCGTCGGACGAAGATCACCCTTACGGTCACGACAGACTTGAATGCGTAGCCGCAGTTGTGCTTGCAGTTGTGCTTGCCGTGACGGGTATAGGCATAGGCTGGTCGGGTATCGGAAAGATAGCCTCGGGCAGTATTGCGGACATAGCTATACCTACGGCTTTGCCGATGATAGCGGCGGTTATCTCTATCGCCGTCAAGGAGGGTATGTACTGGTACACGAGAGCGGCGGCAAAGAAAATCGGCAGCGACGCTCTTATGGCGGACGCATGGCATCACCGTTCCGACAGTTTGTCCTCGATCGGAAGCCTGATAGGTATTATCGGAGCAAGAATGGGCTACGCTATACTTGACCCTGTGGCAAGTGTAGTTATCTGTCTGTTCATTCTCAAGGCGGCTTTTGACATATTTATGGAGGCGCTTGAGAAAATGGTCGATAAGTCCTGCGACAAGGAGACCGTTGAAAAGATGAAACGTGAGGTTCTTTCAGTCGAGGGAGTAATAGCTCTCGACGAGCTTAAGACCCGTCTTTTCGGCGCAAAATGCTATGTGGACATAGAGATCGGCGCAGACGGCAACAGTACGCTTTTTACGGCACACGCGATCGCTGAAAAAGTCCACGACGGCATAGAGAAAAATTTCCCCGAGGTAAAGCATTGTATGGTACACGTTAATCCTGTGGACGTTAAGGCAATAGAGGGACGAATTGAAAAAGCAGGGAAGTAATATCCCGAATTGGCTATACAGCATATAAAAACGCCTGAGAATTATCGGTCTCAGGCGTTTTTTATTTAACAAAACCTATGCGAAAAATGATTTCTTTATATTTTTACACTCTTGAAAATTGAAATGATTATAACACAATAAATGCAAAATTTCAATCAAAAGCATTACCGCCGCGCCTGTGACTGCTCCTGCGATGTTTAATAAATTTATCATACTGATACTCCTTATTTTGTTTTTATCTATATTTTAGCGGATTTTCCGCTAAAAGTCAATAGAAAATCCCATAATAATATATAATAAACTTAACAAAATAAAAATAGCATTTTTAGTGAATGTTACTAAAAAGGAGTAGTTTATGTATATCAGAATAAGAAATCTGCGTGAGGACGCGGATATGACGCAAACACAGATAGCAAAGATACTTAATTGCAGCCAGCGGGTCTACAGCAATTACGAGAGGGGAGACTTGGACATTCCCACAGAAATACTAATAAAGCTTGCGGATTTCCATTGCGTTTCGGTTGACTATATTTTAAACCGTACCGACAAAAAGGAGACTAATAAATAGTATAATAAATGAAAAACCGTATCCCGTCCGCTTGCCGACAGGATACGGTTTTTATACAGTAAAATCTCAATATGCGCTTTGGTAATACATTACCACGGGAGTGTCCGTTTCAACGTTGTCATAAATGTATTTAGCTCCCGCAAGGGGCATATTTATACAGCCGTGAGAGCCATTGTATTTGTAAATATTCCCGCCGAAAGAGTTTCCGCGCCATACGGTGTCGTGCAGACCTATTCCCACTATTGCCACTCTTATCCAGTAATTGCAGTCTGAGTCCCATGTATCGCCGTCTTCATTCCAGCCCTGCAAACGGTAATTTGTGCTTTTGTACCACACCTTATATACTCCCGGCAGAGTAGTTCTCGCCGCCGACGTAGTCTGTCCCGAAACAATATCGCATTGGAATTTTAATGTACCGTCCTCGTAATACCAGAGGTGCTGTGCGGTAAGATCTATTTCCACATAGGTGTTTCCGATATCGTCGTTCTCGGTTCTTGCAGATTTCATTCCCGTAAAAGTATATCCCCACGTTTCGTAATAGTACGGCTCTGTTTTTTCTACGTTCCTGCCCTTTTCCAGCATTCTTTCAAGCTCTGCGCAGGTCTTTTCCTTATCTATCCACCAGCCGTATTTCGCGTCGTCGCTTGGGGGGACGATTATATCTCCCTGCAAGGTCGCGTGGAATTTCCGCTCTGTATTGTAGGTGTCGTACTTGTCCGCAAGATACTCAACATATTCCATACATTTATCGCCGTCCGCGCTGTAGCTGCCGTCGTCGTTTACAGAAACCAGCTCAGTAATTCTCTCGCCTGTTAAAGTTTCCGTTGTGTATGTAAAATCATAGGTAATTGAAAGACCGAATATCTCGTTCAGACATTTGCACTTCTTACGAAGCTCCTCAGCCTTAACGGTCGGGAGCGTGTAACAGCCTGTTTTTTCGTCCAGTACGATATTGAAGTTACCTTGAGCTACCTGTCCGTCAACGGCGGCGATAAGCTTGTTCATATCGGTGACTGCGTTGCCGTTGACCTCCTCAGAAATGTAATAGCCGTTATCGTTAAGCTTTATCTGCGCGTTTTCGGACTTCTTGTCTCCCCATTCAGCCGACTTCAAAGCGGACGCAAGCTTTTTATCGTCATATGAGATATGTTGGTCAAAGGAGTACTCGGTCTGCTTTGTAAGTCCCGAAAACCATATGACGTGCGGAACTTTTTCAAAAATACTGTTGACTTCATTTTGGGAATTGCCTGATACGTCGAAGTCCGCAGTTTTGATTTTTATTTTCTTTCCGTCGATCGCTGTCACCGTCAAATATTCGGGAACTGCGGCGGCGGACTGCGCGTCCTCCAATGTCATAGAGCTTACGTCAATGCCGTTGATTTTTGTGTTTGCCAGAAATCTGTTGGAATAAAACGCTCTGCCGATCAGATACGCTGTCATAAGCGTCAAAACCGTTACTCCCAAGGCGGTAAAGACAATAATCCGGAGATCGCTGTGTAAGCTTTTTTTCTTTATTTTCAAAGCCATTTTTTATGTCCCTTTCTGATAAGAACCTGTTGTCTGTCTTTATATAAATCAAATATAACATCTATTTAATTATTTGTCAATACAATAATTATTACAGAATGAATACATTCAGTATTTTTAACTTTTTAATCCGCCGAATACAAAATAGCGTTCGGCTCGTCGAAATCTTCCGATACAGAGCGGTCAAGCATTTCTCCGCTTATATGCATAAGAGGATTTCCGTGAGAAACATACACATTGTAAAAGCTGTTTGCGTACAGGAATTCTATATCTCCGTCTGTTTCGTTGTATCCCGTGACAAGTATGAAATGCGCCGCTCCCTCCGTCGAAATGTTTCCGTTATTGTTTCTGCAAAGCACTATAGCTTGTTTGCCGCCGTCGATAAGCGATTTAAGAGCGTCCGACGGGACGGTATGGCCGCTGTAAGCGTTTTTCAGCTCAACGCCGTATACGTCCCGCGCAAGCTGCTGTAACTGTTTGCAGGACATACCTCCGTTCTCAGACGTCAAAGGACCTTGGTCTGCGTAACCCTTTGTTTCGGCAAAGTACATCAGCGAGTTGTAGTCCTTTAGATCGGGATATAACGGTTCATACGTCATACTGTTCATCATCATATGCAGACAGGCAGGTCCGCAGGCTGAGTAGCCGTAAAGCAAATCGTTAAACTGCGATATCACGCCCACAGGCAGTACCTTGGCGGAGCTTACCGACAAAGCCTTGTTCTCGCTGATAAACACACAGCCGTCCTTGTAGTCTATTTCAATATAGCCGTCAAATCTGCTTGATCTTCTGCCTGTATACAGTCCGCCGATAGTTCCCGAAGAATAGCCTGATATGGAATTGTCTCCGTCCGCAGGCTCGTAAAAATGAGTATCTCTGTCAACGCTGTAAAGGAAGGTTTCCTTTTCTTCGGCAGACGTATCTTCTGTTTCTGTCTCCGTATTTTCCGCTTCCTCGGGAACGCTGATTTTTTCCGAAACGCTTTCGTCCGATCTGCTTTTTGAGGAAACTGCCGCATTTGTATTTGTTTCGGGGGTTTTATCATTATCCGTTTTGCTGCAGGAACCGATTATAAGCAGGATTACCGCCGCAAGGAGTGCAAGGGCGATAACTCTGTTGCGCATAATTCTTTTTCTCGCGGCGGCTCGGCGGGCTTGACGTCTTCTGTCTGCGATCTTAGCTTGTATCTGATATTCGTCGTCCGAATAAAATTTATTTACATTATCCATTTTCAATATTAATAATATCCGAGCGGCGTGGCTGGGTCGTCATAATTCTCAGACACATCGGGATTGCTGTATACCGCAAGTCTTGAAACCAGCTCCATACCCATATCCGATACGTCTATTTCTGCGTCCGCAGGAAAGCTTTTTCCGTCTGCGGAGGCTCTTTTTTCCATTTCCTTGTACTGCTCGTCGGTGTAGTCGAAATATATATCCCATTTAATACCGTTTACTGTTATCTCTGCGCCTACTCCGCCTTGAAGTCTTTTAAAACCTGATATATCGCTGCTCATTTGAGACAGCTGATTATAGTTCATACCGACATAGATGTTATTGTTGATATATGCTCCTTTATACAGATTGACCACGTTGATATGTTCTGCGTCATATCCCTTTGGTCTGAAACAATATTCGGGGAAATCGCTGCATTTGTACAATTTGGGTTTTACTTCCTGAACCGCCTGTTCATAAACAAAATCATAGTCGTTTCCGCAGAATTCCAGAGCCTTGTCAACAGTCATAGACAAAAGCTTTTCGCCTGTAAGCGACGGACCGCTGCCTCTGTCCATATCGCAGACCGCGACCCTTGAGACAGGATTTATATCTGATATATCCACGCCAAGCTCCCACATAGATAAGCCGTTTTCATATTCGGCCTTGTACTGCTCTTTTATCCTCTCCCAGATCATATTTTTCTGCTCATCTGTCAAATCATAGCCGACGATCCATAAACGACCGTTTACATTTATGGCGCTGGCATATTCCAGATCGGTGTTGGTACGGAAAATTTCCGTCTCTTTGCCGAAAATCTCTTTAAGCTCGTTGTAAGTCATACCCACAGTTATATCATCGCTGATCTTTGCTCCTTCATACAAATTCACAAAATTTATTTTCTGCTCGGGAGCATATACGTAATCCTGCTGTTCGTTGTCCCAGACTCTGCTTCGGAAACAGTATTCGGGGAATTTTGCGCATTGATACATTGATCTGTTTCCGTTCTGAACGCCCGTGGGATATATCATCTCGTAATCGTTATCGCCGAGAGACAACACGTCGCTGAGCGACATTGACAAAAGCTTTTCGCCTGTAAGGGACTTGATATCGGTCGAAGCGGGAGAATCGCCCGTATTGTTTCCCGTTCCGCCGCCGTTTGCGGAATTATCCGAATTATCGCCGATCATAACGCTCTGCGAATTATCTTTCTGAGATACGCTGTCGGTACTTTCAGCGCTGTCGTCGGAAATATGCGACGTCTGAATGTCGGTTTCCGAAGTATCGTCAATGCTTATAATGCTTGTTTCGCTGTCAGGACAGCTTGATGAAATTCCGCTTGAATTTTCTTCTCTCTGGTTGCCGAAATGTCCCGGGTCGTTATTTTTCAAAAGCGCAAGACTTATGGGAACTCCGACGGCAATGACAGCCGCCGCTGTAATTCCCACGACCTTTGCAGTCATAGCATAAGAGCTTACAGCCGAGCCGCCCGACTTAACAGCTGTCTCCGCATACTTCGGACTTATTGTACGCCTGAGCATTGCTCCCACAGGAACGGCGCAGAGGGACGCTCCGCTTTCGGTAAGCTTGTCGATTTTCTTTTTCAGCTTTTTTCTCGCCTGAAAAAGCTTTTGCTTGGCGGCGTTTTCCTTTATTTTCAGAGTGCGGGCGACCTCCTCCACGCTCATATTGTTATAGTAGTAAAGTATAACGGCGGATTTCATATCGGGTTTAAGCTCGTCTATGACCTTTTTGAGCTGTCTTTTCAGATCCTTGTTGACGGCGTAATCGTCGGGGAGCATTATGGGTTCGTTGATGTGAACGTCCTCGATTGCGCTCTCAAGTTCTTCGTCGGAATTAAAATATGCGTTTTGGCTTTCCTTCCTGAAATGATCACGGCATTTATTATAAGCTATGCTGTGCAGCCATGAGCCGTATGTATCGGGCTTTTCCAGCTCCGATATCTTTTCCATTGATCTGAGAAACGTTTCGTGAGTGATGTCCTCGGCGGTCTCCTTGTTTTTAACGTTCTTCAACACAAAAAAGTACAGCTTGTCGTGATATTCGCCGTACAGCGTTTCAAATGCCTTTTTATCGCCGTTTCTGGCTTTTTCGACCGTTTCTGCCAGTCTCTTTTTATCCATTGAGATACCCCTCCCAGATCAGTTTATCTTCTATACGTTTTTTCTGCCTTTCTGCTTCGTCTTCGGTAAGGGCAGTTTCCTTTTGCATTTGCTCGAGAAGCTGTCGTATAAGATTGTCCAGTATGATTTCCATATTCCACTCGCTTTCTCTATTATAACATATTTTTCGTCTGAACAAAACGGATATTTAAGGATTATTTGTTTAAATATTCCTTTTTGCGTATATCCTCATTTTACTTCCGATAATTAGACGCGGAAATTTTATTTTGGTTATAAAAAAAGAAAAATTTTTTCAGCGGAATAAAAAACGTCCCCATAAACGCGTTCTGCGTCTGTGAGGACAGATTATGAAAAAACGGAGAGCGCAGCGCCCTCCGTAAAAGCTTTATAAAATTCTCTTGCAAATGGTGATATTGTTATATTTTGAAAATGTTGCGAGATTTGAGATAACAATACCTGTGTTTGAATTTTCGGCGTGGACTATTCTTCCGTCGCCTATGTAAAGCGCAACGTGATAAATGCTTGATATTGTCGAGCCGCCGAAGAATACCACGTCTCCCGGCTGTAGATTGCCGTACGAAACGGTAGTGCCGTAGTTAGCCTGCGAAGCCGCAAAGTGCGGCAGGGATATCCCTACCTGCGCGAAGCTCAGCATTATAAGCCCCGAACAGTCGCAGGCGCGGTAGCTTGCACCGCCCCATACATATGCGCCGCCAACGTTGCTCTTTGCATATGATATGACTGTGTTGATCTTATCCTGATTTGTTCCTCCTCCGCTTGGAGGCGTAACAGGCGCAGGCGTGGTAGTAGTTGTTGTAGTCGGCTTAGGCGCAGTAGTAGTTGTCTGCTTGGACGACGTTGCGGGTTCATTGGGCTTTTCCGTCGCTGAGGCAGTCTTTTCCGTAGCTTTCGTAGTTGTTTTTTCTGTAGTTTTCTTTGTGGTCGTCGAGGACTTATCTCCGCTGCCGCTTGTCGCTTTGGCAGTAGTTTCAGCCGTAGTAGTGGTCTCCGCCAAGCTTGATATCTTAGCGTAATCGCTTGCAATACTTTGGGACTGTATCATCAGAGCGTCTCTGTCGTTTTCCAGATCGGTAATAACGCTGCCCGACTCCTCTTTCATTTTTAAAAGCTCGGCTTGCTCTTCCGCAAGCTCAGCCTGTTTTTCGGAGTAATCCTGCTGTTTGGTTTTAAGCTTGTCCGACTGCTCTGATATCAGGCGTTCGGTTTCCTCGATAGCTCTTTTCTGCTCCATAAGCAAATCAAGCTCTTCGTCGTCGTGAGCGGCAACGCGCTTGACAAGCTCCACCCTCATAAGAACGTCGTAAAAATCCGACGCGTTGACAAGGACGTTTGAATATGAATTTGCTCCGCCTGCCACATACATAACGCGGATACGCTCCATAAACTCGTCTTTGTTTTTCTCAATTTCAGCGTTTTGCAGCTCCAGCTCGTACTGAGCGTCGCGGAGCCTGCTGTCAAGGTCAACCATCTGATCCTCGATTTCCTTAGTCTGCGCCTCTACATTTTTGATTTTCTCTTTAAGGGATCTATATTTATCGTTGATCGCCTCAAGGTTAGTGTTTTCCTCGTCGATCTTACGCTGTGCCTCGGCAATTTTTTCATCGATGTCCGCCTGCTGTTTTTTAAGCTCCTCCAGCTGGCTTTCGTATTTATCTTTAGTTTCGTCGGCGGAGCCTGTAATTACATCTCTGCCCGATGAAAGACCGAAAGCGCCTATGGAAATAACCACAGCCGCAAGCATAGCGCATATCCTTTTCAGTCCGTATTTTTTTAACATATCGTAACTCTCCAAATGGTCTGTAACTGTTTTGTAATCAAATTTATTATACCTCATATGAATTCCTTTGTCAAGGGGAAAATGCATATAAGCGCGGAAATCATTTTTTTCGTGGAATATAGACAGTAAAAGCCTCCGCAGTTTAAAATTATGCGGAAGCTTTTGGAAATTATCCGTTGAATTTTATAGTCAAATTAACGATCTCGCTCTTTGCGGGCAAGGAAAAATGAAATCCCCATGCGCTTATACCCGAGGTAGTGACCGCAGGCATACCGTCAAAATATTCCAAACCGTACATCATATCGTTTGCAAATGAGAAAAGCTCCTGCGTAAAGGGAAACTGCTCGCCGTGAGTATGTCCGCTGAGCGTAAGGTCCGCGCCCTCCTGAGCCATTTGAGCAAGAGAGATCGGTTCATGGTTAAGTACGATTACAGGCTTATCTGTATCGACTGAATTTTCAGAAATTATCTGAGAAAGCTCCTTGCGCGGAAAAGCCTGAGATTTTCTGCCTATGATGCTGATGTCCCCCGCAACGGTGACCGCGCTGTCGTCAAGGACGGTAATTCCCGCCTCCTCAAAATAGGGAGCGTATTCATAGCCAGTGTAAGCCTCGTGATTTCCGGAAACGAAATAAACTCCGTAGGGGGCAGAAAGCTTTGAAAATGCGGATATCATATCGTCAATCTCCTCGGGACGGGTGCTTTCGTCGATGATATCCCCAACAAGAAGAATAATGTCGGGATTCAGATCGTTGATCTTTTCGGTAAGCTCTTCAAGTCTTTCGCTGTACATTCCGATACCGATATGTGCGTCCGCAATAACAGCGGCATTGAGCGAGCTGATATGTGCGGACTTGTCTATTTCCACGGTGCGGTCCGTCACTCTGAAAATACCTATGTTTACATATCCCGCAACGCCTGCAAGGGCGGTGATTACTAAAATCATCGGCGTGGATTTTTTACAGTCGGCAATAAACGAGATCACTTTGTTATCGGACTTTTTAGCCGCCTTTGCGATAAGCAGTACAATTTTACGGACTATAAACAGAAACGCGGGATATATCAGAAGAATAAAGAAAACTGCGGATACAAAAAGTCCCGCACGTCTGAGAAAAAGCCAAGGAATGCTTTTGTACATTCTCATA
>JAUNOG010000037.1:0-3392 GCA_030531185.1 Ruminococcus sp. | reverse complement strand
GGAATAACAATAAGCGCAAAGAAAATTACAAATGCCAAAGGAAACAGCATTTTCCTCCAACCCATTTCCTTCCAGAATTTATAGCAGGACGCTATATTTATACCTATAAGTACGAAAATAAGAATAAGGATAAATATGACATTCACAGTACAAACCTCCTCTTTACCTGCTATATTGTAGCACTTTTTTCCTGCAAAGTCAATGAAATCTATTTTCAGATACGATCCGTTACGCTTGGAACAGAGCTTGTACATAGCAAGGGAAAACATAAAAATCCGCTGTAAAGAAGTCTTGAAAAGCTTGAGGAATACCGTTCTTTCCGTATCTCATAGTTCTTATGCTTTAGGGAATAATTCAAGGGAATGCTGTGCGGCTGAAGCATTCCCTTTTGCATATGTACTTACACGGTGATTTTGTTAATTATTTGAAATCGGATATTCATAGACCATATCGCCCTCGACTACGAGCGTTACGCGGGACACGATGTGATGTCCTGATTCGACCTCGCCGAATTCTATTGTGAAGTCGTCAAGCGTTGTTAAATCAAGCTTGCCGTAAAGCTTTCCGCCTTCAAAGGAATTTTCAAGACAGCCCTTATAAAGCAGATATGCAAACTGTTCGCTTGAAACGGTTTTATTTGTTTCAGGCAGCTCGTTATAATTTACGGAGCTTAATAACGCCTTGGTAAGCGTTTCTTTTGTTATATCTGCCGTATCGACGGTATATCCCTTTTCGGTAAGGTCAATGCAAAACAGTAAAGCGGAGTTGTAAAGCTTTTCCTCGTCGCTGTAATTCTCGTCGCTTAAATCGTTATTGCTTTCCTTGGGATTTCCTAAGTCAATATCCGTGGGATAATAAGCCTCAAAGCCATTATTGTTTACGTAAGCCATTTTAACGCCTGCGGCAAAATCCGCATTCATTTCTTCTATATAATCGAAAACTATGGTAAACTGTTCAAAGTTCTCTAAATTAATAGTATAGCCGTTATCTATCAAGTTGACGGTATAGCCGTTATCAGCCAGATACTGATTAAGATAAGCCGCAAATCCTGCGTCTGAAACAGAGAAGCCGTCTGTTTGTGCGAGACAGAATTCATAGACCTCGCCGTAGCTGCTCAGATTATTCTCCTGCATAATGTCGGCGGCTTTCATAATGCTTTCGTTGGTCACATTGTCGTATTGGATATTGATACCTTTATCGTTCAGCAGGTTATAGCATTCGCTTGCCGCCTCGTAAAGCTGATTTGCCGTCTGCTGATTTGTTTTTTCGGTATTCCAAATTGAATATGTGCCGTTATCAAGAGTTATCTCGACATAGAAATCTGCCTTGTTCCCGCCGTAATGCAGAGTGACATCAGAGTTTATAAGAAGTTCAAAATCCTCCTCGCTTACAAAGGATTTAAATGATGACAGAACCTCCAGCATAATAAGCTTTGGATCAGTACCCTTGTCCTGCACGTAGAAATCCTGATATACTTTATTCCTCTTTTCGCTGTCCCCGGTATACAGTATATCGACATATTCGGCTGTCGTGGTTTGGTTATCCTCGCTGATAGGGGAGTTATAACTGCCCTTGGAATATGATATCTCTACCAGACCGTTATTGTCATATTTTATATGATCATCTGCCAGAATTGAAATATCTCCTGATAATCCTGAAATGTAAAGACATTTAGCAAGATAATCAGCCTTGTCCTGCATTTCGTTCATTTCGTCAATTGCGTCGGCGGCGGGATAGGTATATGTCTCGGAACCGAAATGAACAGACACATATTTCAGCGTATTGTTTTCCCCGATGACTATCTCAAAGTCATATTCGCCTAAATCAACATCGTAATTATTTTCGTTGATTATCTCTATAAGTCTCAGCATAAATCCGACTAAAGGGAAATCGTTCATATTTGAACGGCTTATGCGGTACATTTCAGCGTCGATATCCATAGCCGCAGCTTCGTTGTAGGTTCCTGTATCGGCAGTTCCCGCAGTAACGGTATAGCCTTGAGTTTCCAGCTCTGCAAGAGTTGTTGAGCTTGCCGTGTAAAGCTCATTTGCCTGCTGATTATAATAGTTAACTGAGTCAATATCGACGTCACGAGTTGCCGACGGCGAGGGAATATCCTCCTGCCCTGTCTTGTAGAGATATGCGCCGCCTGCGGTTATCATAACAGCCGCCGCTGCCGCTATGGCAGCTCCGCTTGCAAATCTGCGGGGCTTTACCTTTGCGGAACCGCTTAAAGTCTCTTTGTTTTTTATAATTTCGTCCGATCTGTCCGTTTGTGTTTTTACGTCTGCATACTGAGGAAATTTCTGTCTGAGCGCATTTTTTATCTCAGTTTTCTTTTCCTCGGAAAGGGTCGCTTTATCAAAGTAACCGTTTAAGTTTTCCTTATTCATACACTCATCTCCTCTCCGTAGTCCGAAAGGGCAATTTTAAGCTTGTTTCTCGCTCTTGAAAGCCTTGAGACAACAGTACCCTTTGAAGTATGTAAAATCTCCGCTATTTCTTCTGTTTTGTACTCCTCATAGTAGTAAAGATACAGGACTGTCCTGTATTTGTGATCTAATTTGTCCAGAGCCCTTTTTACATCTATCTCAGCCTCGGACCAGTTGAATTCATTTGCGTGGACGTCCTCGAGTACGGTGTTCTTTTTAAATCTTGCGGACTTGAAAACGTCCTTGCATTTATTGACCGTTACCCGTATCAGCCACGCTTTAAGGTGTTCGCCGTCGGTAAAATCCAGATTTTCGCAGTCGGTGAAATATTTCAGCAGTACCTCGCCTGCAACGTCCTCAGCCTCTGTTCGGTTATTGAGGTAAGACAGCGCAGTCCTGAAAATCATATCGGAGTAATGCTCCACTACGAAATCTATATTCTTTTCCATACCCTCACCTCCGATGATTATTTGAAAGACCTTTCACTTATAACACGATTTCGGACACGGTTTGATTGCATTGATTTTTCATTTTATTGTTGACAATGACCGTTTTTTATCTTATAATATAAGTAACGGTTAGGGGGAGCTGCAAATGAGCCAGTTTGATAAAATACTGATTAATATTCTAAGCGGTACAAGAGATAACAATATATCATTTGGAGACTTGCAAAAAATTTTGACTATGCTCGGATTTGTTGTAAGAATAAAAGGCGACCATTTTATTTATACTAAAGACGGTATCGAGGAAATTATCAATATTCAGCCTGATGGAAACAAGGCAAAAGCTTATCAAGTCAAACAAGTGAGAAACATTATTCTGAAATATAAATTGGGAGGTATTGCTGATGTATAAATACGAAATTATTCTGTATTGGAGCAATGACGACGACAGGTATATTGCGGAAGTTCCTGAGCTTGCAGGGTGTATGTCGGACGGTAAAACAATGTCCGAGGCTTT
>JAUNOG010000096.1 GCA_030531185.1 Ruminococcus sp. | reverse complement strand
CTCTCTGCGGACAAAGCTGCCGCCGCAGTCCTCGGAAATACATAGGTAGTTTTGCTCGGTATTTCCGCAGGCAATGAAAAGTCTGTCGGGCTTATCCCTGTCAAGGGCTATGGCAAGCGGATAGGTCTCGGCATTGTCAATAGCTGTAACGTGAGCGCATAGGGTTTTCCAAGCGTTTTCCTCAAAGCTGTAACGGTATACGCCGCCGATGTCCGTTCGGATATACAGCCTGTCCGCCGCAGTCGGGTGAAAGGCGACGCCTGTGACGTAACCCCCTCCGTAAATGGGTAAATTTTTGTACTCATAGGCTTCTCTTGGCAGTTTTATACTCATCTGTCAATTCTCCCTTTGAATTACCATTCGATAGTTGAAACGTCCGCAGGATTTTTATTTATCTCTACAGAAGAGACCTTGCTGTTTTTAACGGTGATGACTCTGTCCGCCATAGGTGCAATAGCGGAATTATGGGTAATTACAATGACCGTCATACCGTTTCTGCGGCAGGTGTCCTGCAAAAGCTTTAAAATTGTCTTTCCCGTATTGTAATCCAGCGCGCCAGTAGGCTCGTCGCAAAGCAGGAGCTTGGGATTTTTCGCCAAGGCTCTCGCTATGGACACTCTCTGCTGTTCTCCGCCCGAAAGCTGTGAGGAAAAGTTATTTATTCTGTCCTCAAGTCCCACGCTTTTCAGCACCTCAACGGGATCGTCCGCTCCAGGACATATCTGCGTTGCAAGCTCCACGTTCTCTTTTGCCGTAAGATTATTTACAAGGTTATAAAACTGAAATACAAAGCCGATATCGTAACGTCTGTAGCTTATAAGCTCCTTGGGGGAGAGCTTTGCAACATTTCTGCCGTCCACGATAATATCGCCCTCATCGCAGGTGTCCATTCCGCCGAGCATATTGAGGATAGTGGTTTTGCCCGCTCCGCTTGCGCCCACGATGACGGCAAACTCCCCTTTGTTAATTTCAAAGGATACTCCGTCGGAGGCGGTTATCGTTACCTCGCCCATTTTGTACCTTTTATATACGTTTTCAAATTTTACAAAGCTCATAATTCAGACCTCCGATGATGTTCAGATTTTTGTATTTTGATTTAGTACTTTACACTATATTATACACTATTTCAAAAGCTATTGCAATAGTAAAACTCCTATATAACAAAAAAACAGCGTACCTTGCGCTGCCTTTTTGCTCATATTCCATAAAAATTAATGCGAAAGCCGTCTGCAGAAATAGTAACGGCTTTATTAACGCCAAACGATCGTCTTTCTTTATTCACATTATATACCTATTTTCAAGGATTGTCAATAGTTTTTCGGACAATATTTTTTTCTTATAAAAAGTACTCATTTTTTCAGAATTATCAAAAGTACACAAAAGCTTACAACGGTTTTAGTTAATCATACACAAAGAAAACATTTATTGAAACTTAATTGTAATATTTTTATGTCTAAAATTATTTATATTCCCATTTATTGTATATTAGTCGCTAAAAATCTGTCGAAAATTAGTTATTTTACATCTAAAATACCAATTATTTGCAGTAGATATTTACACTTTGGTTACAGAACGGTGACTGATTGTAATAATTACTGTGTTAGGCTAATATACAAGTAAAGAAAGGAATGATTTTTATTACTATTAAACTAAAGAAAATTCTGGCTGTTATGTGCACAGCCGTAACTGTGATGTCCTGCGCTGTTTTTGCTCCCGCAGACGTTATACCTGCAAATCCGAATTCTATAACGGTAAGCGCCGCAAGCGCGATGACCGCGCCTAAGCTTACGGCGGCAAATATGTACTCCAATAAGATCGAAATGAAGATAAGCAATTTGTCAAGCTATCCGACAAATTCCACATTTTATATTTTAGTAAACGGAAATAAGGTCAAAAGCTACAAATACAAAACGCTGAAGAACAAAAATCTTATCTCCATTTTTGACGACGGGAAAAACTATCTTAAAGGCAGCACAAGCTACAATGTTTCGGTATATGCGGTAAGCGGCAAAAAAACGTCTCCCACTTCAAGTATGAAGGTAAAGACGGGTTCGTTTACATATTATAAAATCAACAGCAAGGTACAGCTTTACACTCTGTCCAACGGAAAATTCAAAACAGCGGGTAAGACCTCGAAGGTCACATACGCTAAGGGAGTACTTTGCGACAATAAGGGAAAAACAATTACGGGAAGAGCCGTAACAAGCTGTAAAGACGAATACCTTAAAATCAACGAGGGAGATTACAAGGGCAAATATGTGAAAACCTCCGCAGGAATTCAAAGGGTGACCGAACGTACCGCAAAAGTTCAAAAAGTTGTACAGTACGCTATAGGTATGAACGGCGGACGTTACGTTTACGGCGGAGCAAGCTACCGCGCCTGCGACTGTACAGGGCTTACAATGCTCGCATACCGCCAGATCGGAGTTAACATCACTCACAGCACGCGCACTCAGGCGAAAATGGGAAAAGCAAGCTCTATGAAGAACATAAAAGCAGGCGACATTATAATCTGCAACAACTACGGTCACGCCGCTTTGTACATAGGCGACGGAAAAATCATACACGCTATGAACAGCTATTACGGAATACGAATTCAGGACGTAAGCAAGATAAGCTACTGCGGACGGGTAAATACGGTAAGGACTATTATTTAACAGCGAAAAAATCTTCGGGGAACTCACTTTCCCGAAGATTTTTTTATCTTTACAAAATTCACAATACCGCAGATAACAGCGGATATCACCATTGAAACAAGCATAATAACAATACCGATCGGCTGCATAAACATATATCCGAAACCGTCTCCTGCATTCATTCCGCCGTATTCTTCCACATAATCACGATTAACATAATTATAAATACTGTGAAGCCAATCAAATTTTCTGCTAATGACGAACCATACCACACTGCTCACAAATACTGCGAACAATTTCATTATGAGATTTATCGGCTTTTTGCTGTATTCCAATACCGACATTACCGCCAGCGATATTACAGCAGGTATCAGAACGCTCCCATACGCCGTGCCGAAACAGGGGTACAGCACAGGAACAATTCCCGCAAGACAGCCCGATATAAGAGAAAGTATAATGTCCGTAATTCTGTAATCATTCATATCAGTCCCCTGCTCTCGCTCTGATAAGTATTGCAGATAAGTTATACTCCGCATATGGATTTTTATTAAGTCCAGCCAAAATATCGTCCACAAAGCTTTCGTAGCTGTCACAAGTCTGATGTTCGTATATTCCGCTTGAGTGGAAATCGTCCTCTTCCGAGATACTGCGGCTCTCTATTGCGTTTTTCACAATCGGAGCGTATCTATCATCAAGTATAACAGCCGCCGCGTCGTCGGAAAGATTTTTCATTTCCATAATGTCGTTATAGCTAAGACTGTCGGCACAATACTCAAGATTATACCGTGCTATAAGCGCGTCGGGACGTGAAAAGCAAAGCAGAGCGAACATCAGCGTAAAAGTCACTGCGGCGCAGGTCATAAAGCTGAAATCGGGCTTGAACTGTCTGATGATAACATATACGAACATCAAGGCGATAAGGGTCATAAACCAAGTGGTGTATACTCTTAACTGTGTAAGTCCGTAATTCTGAATGTACATTACCATTTTGCTTATCGCCGTTGCAGTAATAAGCAGTGTAAAAAACGAAATCAGAACTGTATAGAATTTCAGAGCTTTGGGCTTATTCCTGCCGCTGTTTTTGGAGCAAAAGCTTATGAAAAGTATCACGCAGGCATTTATTACGGATATTGCAAACAGCTCGAAAAATCCTTTTCTTGCGTACTCGGCATAGCTGTACGACGAGGGAAGTCTGCCCATAAACGCCGAGGTAAAGTAGTTTATCTGCGACGCAAAGAAAAGTCCGTAAAGCAGACATATGGGAGTGACTGCCGAATAAATAACCATATTGTTGATCTTTCTTGCGCCGTTGCAGATATTTTCGAATTTGATTTCGTCCAGAGACGAACCGTTTCTGTGAATGTTTGAATAGAACATACTGAACAGATAACAGCCTGCGGGGATAGAGAGCGCAAGCTCGATAAGCAGCGTCCACACGTTCTGGGCGTGAATAAGGTCGGCAAGGCTTACGAGAATGCGTTCAACTCCGCTGTCCGCCGACATAAGCAGAGCCGCCACCACAAGCGTAAGCGGGAGCGCAACCAAAAGTCCCGCTACGATAAGCTTTGCGTTACTTCCCAGCTTTGACTTTTTCGCTGTGGAGTTAATAGCAGTGCACTCCATACCGAAGTTTGCAAAGGGATATTCAAATACGCTTTTGACAAGCTCTATGGGAAGAAATCTGCCGAAGCTTTTGTTTTCGGAGCATACGGAATAAATGAGATACGCTCCGCCGCAGAACAGAAAAACCACGTCAAGCCCCTTGATAAGCCCGTTTGCAGTTACGGAAAACACAAAGCTGAAAATATACAGGACCGCCGCCGTTATCTTATGGAACGCCTTGAATTTACGTCCGCTCTTATGCATAAATATTATCGCCGCCGTGATGACCGCAATGTAGAACGCGGTCGTGAAAAATCCCTGCACATTCCAAAGGACAAGATGTACAAAGAAGAAAGCGAGAACGGCAGCGACAAACGCCATTATGCGTTCCGCTTTGGTAAAGTCTATTTCTTTTTTTATCGGTGAAACATACTCAGTTTCATTTTTTTCAGGTGAAACATATATCGGAAGCACAAAGGTGTCCCCAAGGTTTTCTTCGTTCTGATTTAAATTGTTATTGAATTGTTCGTCCATAATCGTTCTCCTTTTTATTGTTTGGTTATCCGCCCGGGTGACAGCCGTCGTAAACTCTGCGGACAATTCCGTTTTCGTCGTACTCCATATAGTAATAGTGAGGCAGATGATCGGGCATTATCCACCCGTTATCGGTATAAATATAGTACCCTGCCGTACTGCCGAAGCGTATGTCAAACCCGCCGTATCTGTTTTCTATCTCGGCAAGGGATTTTCCTTTTACCCACCAATCATTGTATTTATAATAGGTTGAATGAGAAAGTGCAAAAGTCAACGACAGACCCACAGCGATTATTAAAGCAGAGATCAATACTCTGCGTTTTGTAAAGATCTTCATATTGTCCAAACCCCATTTTTAATAATTATGCATATTATTCACAAAGTCCTGCATTGTATCTA
>JAUNOG010000095.1 GCA_030531185.1 Ruminococcus sp. | reverse complement strand
CTTTGATGATGTATCGCCTGTTGATGATGTATCAGCAGTGGAAGAATCATTAGCTTCAGCATTCATAACAGAATTCAGCTTAACTTCCTGAGAGAAATCAATACTTGTAATTTTCATTCCATTATTTCCAACTTGGAAAACAATACCGTCAAATCCATTTTCAGCACTGGCGTTTTCAATCATAACATTTACAACATCTGCTGAAATTGTATAAGTAAACTCTGTGACCTCAGAATTATAAATCTGAACGAAACCATCATTATCCTGAATAGCTATATCAACCTTATTGCCGTCAGCATCAGCGTAATATGTACCACCATTACCGTCATCTGTTTCTGTAAGAGTAGACTTCAAAGGAAGACCGGAAACTCCATCAGGATATTCGGTTGAAAATGCTTTCCAGCCATTTGCAAAACCAGGCTTAACTGCACAATAGCCCTGCTCTTTACCTGCATCAGTCCATTCAAAATGAACTGTCATTGACAGCTCAGTATCCTTCTGAAAAGACCTTGCGTCAATGAAATCGTCTGCCTCTTTACCATCTGCGGTTGTTACCTTAGGAAATGCATTTGCCCATTCGTCAACAGTCGCATTATCAATAGTAAGTGTCTGAGCTGATGCAGAAACTGCCATTGTTGCAGCCATTGCAAGTGCAGACATACCTGCGAAAATCTTAGAAATTTTCATTTTTAATCTCCTCCAAATTTCAAAAATATAAATACTTCGAATTGTTCCATCAATTCTTATTATCAGTATAACAGAAATATTCGTAAAAATCAAGGGGTTTTTAAAATTTTTTTTACAAAAAGCACTGAATTTTCCCACAATAATATGGGATCGTTTTTATGCATTTATTACAGATAACGTTTTCATAACTTGAAATTTATAACAATTAAAGATTGTTTTCCCAGAAAACAGCCCGAACTTAATCGGGCTGATACTGTTTAATGTGCGCCGACGTTTGAGAACGAAATACCGACCTGCTTACCCTCGTAGGTTGCGGTATAGGTAAACGCCGTATCTGTTACCTTTGCCGTATCTCCGTCAATTTCCAGAGAACATTTGGGCATTTTCTCAATGTAAAGCTCCTTGACCTTGCCGGGATAGTTATTATCGTATACTCTCAGAATATATTTTCTGTGACAGGAGGAATCTCTGATCAGACCGATCGCATTTACCGTATGCGTATCGTCGATCGTTGTAACCACAGGAACGCCGAGGCTCATAAGCTTTTCAAGCTCCGCAAAGCTTTCGTCGCCGTTGCTTGTGAGATTGAATTCGTCTGCGCTGTCGTCCCACTGGAGAGCGTTAAGTCTGTACAGAGCCGCAACAAGCTGCGCGTCGCTTTCGTTGTATCCCTTGGAAATCTTATCTATACCTTCCGCAACGTTAAGATTGAGCAGTTCAACATAGTGCCAGCTCAGATTGCCCGCGTCGATTTTTGTCTTTGCGATCTCCCAGCCTCTGTTTTGTGAATCGAACTGATAGTCCTTATTAACTCTCAGAGTACTGCCCTCGGAATCGTAGTCCAGATACTTCTTGACATCGGCGTAAGTATCGCTGAAAATATCGGTAGTCACGCTGCTGAGATTTCTCCTGCTTTCGTAAGCCTCCCCCGCTGTCGTACCGCTGAGGTCGTAGCCCGCCGCAGAAACCTTCTGCTCGCTGTCGTCGGCAGGGTCAATATCCCCCAAGGACATCTTCACGCTGCCCAGATACCAGTCTCTTGCGAGCACCGCCATACCGAAGTCAACGCTTGCGGTAGTTGTAGTTCTGAAATTCTTGAAGCTGAAACCGTTTCTCTCAGGCTCAAATCCTGTGTTGTAAAGTGAATATCCTGTGACCTGATCCTCAGAATCCGAATAATTTACAATGTCATAATTAAGCGTTGTAACTATCTGCTTGTACACGTCGTCAAGCGCAGTAGCGTCCGAAGCGGAGTAGTACTTACCGCCTGTGGAGTACGCCATATCCTGCAGCCAAGTCCTGTCTATATCTCTGCCCAAGCCTACCGTAAGCACAATGACAGACTTGTCATCTGCAATTTTCGCAATTTCTTCAATTCCGGCAGGATTTTCTTCGTCGGACTCGCCGTCCGTGAGCATAACGATGATATTTCTGTACTTCCCGTCGGAGTTCGTTTTAAACTCGTCGAGACATTTTTTCAGAGCGGTCTGGCTGTGAGTTCCGTCAAAAATCTCATCGTCGGTTTTTATGGAGCCGATAGCCTTTTCAAGCTCCTTTCTGTCGGAGGTAAAGCTTACCATTTTAGTATAAGTGCCCGTAAATTTGCTTATTCCTATCTGATAATCGGAGTCAAATTTGTCGATGAGGGACTGCGCAAAATCAAGTCTCTTGAAATCAACATCGTTCTCAGTAGAGGTAGGGCACTGCTCAATCGGATACATAGAGCCTGAGTTATCTATAAGGAAGCAAACTCTTGTGGTAGGCTGTTCGTTGACCGTTTTTTCAACGCCCACAACATAAGTACCAAGCTCACTTATCTGCGCCGTTACGGTTTTCTTGGTCTTGTCCAACTTAGAATCGATCTTCGTATAAGTCAGAGTAGAGGAATCGAATTTCAGGATCGTCAGATCATCGTATGAAAAGCCCAACTTTGTAACTCTGCTATCGTCCAGAGTAAAGCTTATTTCCGCAGTTCGGAATTTATAGTCCGAATAGGTGTCGTAAGCCTTTGAAACAACGCTCTGGTTAGAGGTAATTCCAAAAAGGTCAAGCTCTTCTATCGTAGTTCCCGCAATATTGGCGTCGCCCGTAAGGGTAAGCTTGCACTGTCCCTCCTCCTTGACCACTGTCAGCACCCGCTGAGCGTCGTTTGTCTCTCCGTCGGTTGAGGACATTCTGGGGTTTGTGCCCGCCATAAGCTCGTAACCGTCCAGCAGACCGTCGCCGTCGGTATCGGGATTAATGGGGTCTGTACCCAACTCTGTCTCGTCTCCGTCGGTAATGCCGTCTCCGTCGGTATCCTCATTCTGGAGATTTGTGCCTGCGGAAGTCTCACGGACATTTGTAAGACCGTCGCCGTCCCAGTCGTTATCGTCTGTGAATTCAGGCTCTTTATATGTACTTTCAATATCAAGCTGGGTGATAACGGATTTTGCTTTGGCTATCCGGTTATTATTGCGGATATGCATTCCTACCGAAACGCAAAGCACTATAACAGCAACAAGCAGAACCAGCAGTACCGCAAGCGTGATTTTTTTTCTTCTCATACTTCTGTCGAGACTTTTGATAAAAGAATTATCGAGACCGAGATTGGACATATTGTTAGATTTCATAAATAACCTCCGGCAAAACAACAGCAGTCGGCAGACCGCACATCATATATAGTCATTACCCACAGGGCATAATTTCAACAATTAATATTTTAACACAATCTTTAAGGTTTTGCAAGAGTATTGCAGGAAAAATATTCACAAATAAATCACGCGTTTTTCTACATATCGCCTTGTGAGAAATTTCGCAAAGGTTTTCTTTTACTGTAATTACCAATATTTGTGTTAATTAAGCATAAAAAGACTTAAAATTAATTTATCCGAATATAAATTTTACAATAAAATAATTTGATTTTTAAACAATGTTTTATTTGTGTAAAATGTCAAAAGCCAACGAAAAGCGCACCGCTCCTGATAATCGGAGCGGCGCGCGTATGTAAAAATAGTATATACTTAGAAATCGACCTCTGTGTCATAATAGCAGCACTTGAGGAGCTTTTCCATTTCTTCCTGCGAGGGCTGTCTCGGATTTGAACCTGTGCAAGCGTCGCCGATAGCCTCCTTAGCAATGTTAGGCAGTCTCTCGAGGAATACTTCCTCGGGAACAAAGCCCTGCTCGCAAGGATAGCTGTCCGCACCGTAGTTCTTGATACAGTGAGGAATGTTCAGATCGTCGTTCATCTTTCTCAGATACTTGATGAGAAGTTCCACCTTTTCGTCGTCGTTCGCTCCGCCGAGGTGCATATAGTCCGCAATTACGCCGTATCTCTTCTTAGCTGTTTCGTCCTTGGCATTGAAAGCGATTACCTTGGGCAGATACATAGCGTTAGCCGCACCGTGGATAATGTGCGCGCCGTAATCCTGGAAAATAGCGCCCGTCTTATGAGCCATTGAGTGAACGATACCCAGCAGAGCATTGGAGAACGCCATACCTGCAAGACACTGAGCATTGTGCATTCTTCCTCTAGCCGCCATATCGCCGTTATAGGAAGGTATAAGGTCGTTCATTATCATTTCGATAGCGTGGATAGCCAGCGGATCCGTATAGTCGCAGTTAGCGGTCGATACGTAAGCCTCGATTGCGTGAGTCATAGCGTCCATACCTGTGTGAGCGGTAAGCTTCTGCGGCATTGTCTCAGCAAGGTCGGAGTCTACGATAGCAACGTCTGGTGTAATTTCAAAGTCAGCGATAGGATACTTGATACCCTTGTCATAATCCGTGATGATAGAGAACGCAGTAACCTCTGTAGCAGTACCGGAAGTTGAAGGAATAGCGCAGAAGTGTGCTTTCTTTCTCAGCTCGGGAATACCGAACACCTTGCACATATCCTCAAACGTACACTCAGGATATTCATACTTGATCCACATTGCCTTTGCAGCGTCGATAGGCGAACCGCCGCCCATAGCTACGATCCAGTCAGGCTCAAACTCAAGCATCTTCTGCGCGCCGTTCATAACAGTCGTTACAGACGGGTCAGGCTCAACGCCCTCGATAAGAGCGACCTCCATACCTGCCTCTTTGAGATAGTCCTCAGCTCTCTGCAAAAAGCCGTTTCTCTTCATAGCGCCTCCGCCTACTACGATAACCGCCTTCTTGCCCTTAAGGGTTTTAAGATTTTCAAGCGCACCCTTGCCATGGTACAAGTCTCTTGGTAATGTAAATCTAGCCATTGTCAATTCCTCCTAAAAATTATAATTATCGATTGTTATGCAAGAAAAGCAAAAGCTGCGGATTTTGTAAAATCTGCACATTAACTTTATTCTTTTCTTAAAAATCATTATACAAAATGTCAATTACAGAATTATCTATTTTAGATGAATATTCTGTTAATTATAGAAATATACATAACTCATATACTAAATAAAATGTAACTATATGTGCAAATTGACATATGCACTCACATAAAGCATTTTCATAAAAAATCCCGCTGCGAC
>JAUNOG010000036.1 GCA_030531185.1 Ruminococcus sp. | reverse complement strand
TTTACTCTTTGAAAAAAGGTTCATAATTGTATTTATAGACAGATATACAGACATTACAATGCCGATGATCTTCGTTGTGTTATACGAAAACCATAGTGGTATAAATTTACCCATTTGCAAAATAATTAGTACAAAAAATATTTGTAAAACAAGTTGCGTAACTAATATAATTCTTAAGCTTTTAGGAAAAACTTTATATTGACCTCCCAATGTCAATTCACCTAAAGGCAATCCACAAATTATAAGAATTGATAATATAATTACAATTGAAAAAGAACCTGCTCCTATAATAGATATCATATGATTAACCTCCATAAAATCCATTTTTTTCACTTATTGATACGTGACATCAATACGACACACTCAACATGTGTTGTTCTGGGGAACAAGTCAACTGCGCGTACTTTTACAGTTTTATATCCCAATTCTTCCAGTATAGCACAATCTCGCGCCGCTGTAGCGTGATTGCATGAAATCATCACAATTCT
Source organism: Ruminococcus sp. (assembly GCA_030531185.1). GTDB lineage: Bacteria > Bacillota > Clostridia > Oscillospirales > Ruminococcaceae > Hominimerdicola. The sequence continues at coordinate 23,539 of JAUNOG010000036.1, read as the reverse complement.
ATTCGGAGACATTTTTGCCATATATTCAAGGCTCTCTCTGTCGCAGCCCTTTCGCGCAGGATCGGCAATTATGACATCGGGACGTTCGCCTCGTTTATATAAAATTCCGGCAATTTCACCTGCGTCGCCGCATATAAATTCCGATTTTTTGTCAAGCAAATTTACTTTAGCATTGCACTTTGCATTGATAATAGCCTCGGGAATAATTTCAACACCGACAAGTTTATTTACTTTGCGACACATTGACAATCCGATCGTGCCAGCTCCACAATACAAGTCAAGTAAAACGTTGGTTTTACGCAAATCCGCATATGCTTCCGCAATTGAATAAAGCTTCTCAGCTTGACAGGTGTTCACTTGATAAAAAGACAACGGAGATAGTCCGATCCTGTTTCCGCACATAATATCGGTAATCGTATCTGAGCCGTATAAAGTCTTTAATTTTGAGCCTAAAATTACATTTGTATTTTTAGGATTTTCATTAAGCACTACGCTTTTTATGTCCTTAAACTCTGAAATCAGTATGGGTATAAGCTCTGTAAATATATTTGCCTTTACAATATTAGTGACAACAAGACACACCATTATCTCGCCGCTGTGTTCTCCACGTCGTAGATATATATGCCTTAGAAGTCCGCTGAATGTAGTTTCATTGTATGCAGTAATGTTACGTTCGTTAACAAATTTCATAATAACCGAAAGAATTTCAGAGAAAATTTCAGGCTGTAAAAGACAGTCCGTATACTCAACTATGCGGTGAGAACGCCGCGCATAGAAACCGCAGACAGCTTTACCGTCAACCTCTGAAACAGGATACTGCGCTTTGTTACGATAATTATACTGAGTATCGCAGGGGAATATAGGCTCAAATTTAGGGTTCAACTTCCCTATTCTTTGAAAAGAATTTTTTACGAAATTTTCTTTTATTCGGCATTCTTCTTCGTAAGAAATGTGTCTGAACGAACAGCCTCCGCATTGCTTGTATACGGGACAGTCTGATTGAATTCTGTGCTTTGACGGTATCAGAATTTCCTTGATAATACCGTAGCAATATGTATTTTTTATCTTAACGATCTGACATTTGATTACATCGCCGACAGCAGTCATAGGAACAAACACAGCAATATCATTGTACCGTCCTACGCCGTTTCCCTCGTTGGTAATGTCTGTTATTTCAAGCTCTATAACTTCATTTTTTTTCAGCATAAAACTCCTCGATCTCATTTTTTCTTTTTATCATCAAATCAAAATGCTTGTTATATTCCAGCGGAAATTTATAATTGAATACTCGTTCAAGACGATGATTTTCAAGGTCAACAAGCTTAGTTGATCCGCCTGCGCCCATTGCCAATATAGTCTGGACCTCTTCCATTATGTAAATATTATACAGGCTTTCATAGCCGGACTTTGCCCAACCTATGTTTTCAAGATTTTCAAGCATATTTTTTTGTCTGTAAAGATAATAGGGTTTATAATCATTGTTAAATAACCTATTTGTGGCATACTCAACCATTCTATCGGCAGGATTTTCAAGAACCGTTCTGTCTCCGCGGTTAAGTCTGGCAGCTCTTTTGATTGACAGCGTATGGACTGTTATGTTTTCAGGCGACAAGTCAATCAACTTGTCAATGGTGTTTTTGAAGCTTTCAACCGTATCTGAAGGAAGTCCTGCGATTATATCAGTATTAATTGCGGAAAAGCCTATTTTTCGCGCTAATTCATAACTGTCAAAGAACTGCTGAACAGTGTGTTTTCTTCCTATAATCTCAAGAACGCTGTCGTTCAAGGTCTGAGGGTTTATGGAAACTCTTGTACAGCCATTTAGCTTGACAGTCCTGAGTTTATCTTCTGTGATAGTGTCCGGTCTCCCGGCCTCCACGGTATACTCCCGCACGCAGGACATATCAAAGCTCTGCTCAATGGTTTTCATCAACAAATCCAACTCCTGAGCTGAAAGAGTTGTGGGAGTACCGCCGCCAAAATAAACAGTATCAAGCTTTAGTCCAATTCGTCTTACCATTTCTCCTGTGTATCTGATTTCGCGACAAAGCTTATCGAGATATTCGGGTATGAGTTTAATACAGCCTTCAATAGACTGTGAAACAAAAGAACAATAAGAACACCTTGTAGGGCAAAACGGTATGGAGATGTACAAACTGAAAGTACTTCCGTCAAGCCTGTCAAGAATTTCTTTCTGAGTCATTGCGGTTTCATACGCAATATCGCACTTTTCCTTACTGCAAAGATACTCAGTCTCCATAAGCGAATAAATTTCTTCTTTGGACTTACCCTCGTTAAGAAACGCATTGACCCTCTTGACAGGTCTGATACCGGTAATAACTCCCCACTTAGGCGAGATACCTGTCGCTTTTTCCATAACTTTGTATAATATACGTGACAAGTATAATTCCTTGTCAACTTTTTTAATGGACTCATCATCGACAAGTAAAGCAGCTTTACGATATGTTTCCCCTTGATAACGACAGATTACATAAAGCAGAGTTGTTTTTTTACAGACTTTTTGCCTTGCAAATACGAAATCGTCCTCTGTTTCAATTTTATCTGAGTAAATATGAGTAAAAAGCGTTGCGGGAATAAATAATTTCATTACTCCCTCAAGTTCATATTTATAATCGTTTCCGCTGAAGATCAGTGTCATTTTACACCGCCTGCGAAATCTCTCAGATATGGGTTCAGTTTTCTTTCTTCGTCCAGAGTGGTACTGCACATATGTCCCGGGTAGACATTAAGATTTCCGCCAAGATCGGCTATTTTTGCCAAAGACTTGCAAATGGACTGATAACTTCCGTCGGGCATATCTGTTCTTCCTATGGAGCGCGCAAACAGGGTGTCCCCCGAAAACATATTGTTTCCGCAGATAAAACATACCGAACCGCTGGTATGTCCCGGAGTTTCCAGCACATCAAATTCAAGCTCGTCAAGGGTAAGGATATCATTTTCTGTAAAGACCTTGACTTCGCCTGTGTATTTTTTATGTCCGCGTATTCTGAAAAGATTTGCAAGCATACCTGCGTCATCGGTGAGCTTTGGTTTATCAAAAACGTGGATATAAACCTCACAGCCTGTTTTTTCAACCAAATCTGCAACCGCTCCGATATGGTCAAAGTGACCGTGGGTAAGAAAAATCTTCTTTAGCGTAACTCCGTAGAAATCAAGCTGTTCCAGAATATATTCGGCGTCTGCCGGAGCGTCTATAAGTACGGCGTTATTTTTTTCGCTTACAACAATGTAGCTGTTAGTATCGCAGACGCTCAGCGGCTTTAATTTAAAAATTTTCATATTAACCTACTTTCCGCTCCTTTCAACCGAAATAACATTCCTGATTTTCTGGAGCTTGGATATTACTGTATTAAGCTGTTCCATACCTGCAACGCTTACTGTTACGGACAGCAGTGCGTTGCCGTTTTTCAGCTCTCTCGACGATGACTCATAGATAAACACATTAATAACCGCAAGAGCTGTTGAAACGTCCGCAAGCAAGCCTACTCTGTCGACTGCGACAATGTCAAGAGTAGTCTTGAAATATTTGGCAGCGGACTTATCGGTCGTTTTTTCCCAGCTTACCTTGACCCAGCGTTCAGCGTTATTTTCATCGTCTTTCTGCGATTTATAGTTAATACAATCCTTTTTATGGACAGAAATTCCGTGTCCTCTTGTAATAAATCCGACTATATCGTCTCCCGGCAGAGGATTACAGCACTGCGCAAATTTAATTACGCAATCGTTAATTCCGTCTACGATGACGCCCGACGAGGATTTAGTCGGCTTTGGACGCGTTTCTACGGGAATTTCCGCTGCCTTTTCGCCGTACTTTTTGCTGTACTCAGCTTTAAGGTGCTGCATAAGCTTGGATATCTGAACTCCGCCGTAGCCGATAGCCGCAAAGAAATCATCAAGAGTTTCACAGCTGTGACGTTTCATATCCAGCCGCAGGAAATCTTCAAGCTCGTCCTCGGGAACTCTTATCATATTTCTGCGGAATTCACGTTCAAGGGCGCTTCTTCCCTCAAAAATATTTTCCTCGCGTCTTTCTTTCTTGAACCACGAGCGTATCTTGGACTTCGCCTCATTGGTTTTGGCGATATTCAGCCAAGAACGGCTCGGTCCGTGCCCCGCCACGTTAGTCGTAAGGATTTCAATTATCTCTCCTGTTTTTATCTGGTAATCGTAGGAAACCATTTTCTTATCTGCTTTTGCGCCGCACATTTTATGTCCTACCTGCGTATGGATAGCATAAGCAAAGTCAATTACAGTAGAGCCAACGGGCAAGGTGATCATATCCCCCTTTGGTGTAAAGGCAAAAACGTCCTCGGGAGCAAGATCGTTTTTGATTGCTCTTACGATCTCCTCCACGTCGTTGGACTCCTGCTGGGACTCAATGATCTGTCTTATCCACGCAAGCCTGTTGTCGTCCTTGGAGCTGCTGCGAACGCCCTCTTTGTATTTCCAATGGGCAGCGATACCGTATTCTGCGGTTTTATGCATATCCCAGGTTCTTATCTGAACCTCAAAAGGAACACCCGCTCTGCCGATGACCGTCGTGTGCAGAGATTGGTACATATTAGCCTTAGGTGTGGAAATATAGTCCTTAAATCTGTTGGGAATCGGTCTGAACATATCGTGGATAATTCCCAGTACGTTATAGCATTCGGTAACCGTGTTGACGATTATTCTAACAGCATACCTGTCGTAGATCTGATCGATCTCCTTGCCGTCACGGTATACCTTTTTATAAATACCGTAATTGCTCTTAACGCGTCCCTCAATGGTGGGGAGCGGGTCGAAGTCCTTGCTTAACCTTTCGGAAATACTCGCCTTTATGTTTTCAACAAGAGCCTCCCTGCTCTCCTTACGCATAGCCATTTGCTCATCAATGTCCTCATAGGCGTAAGGGTCAAGATAGAAGAACGCCAAATCCTCGAATTCGTCTTTTATCGAGCGAATTCCGAGACGGTGGGCTATCGGAGCATAGATATTCATAGTTTCGTGAGCGATAGTACGCCTCTTTTCCTCTCGGCAGTAATTCAGCGTTCTCATATTGTGAAGTCTGTCCGCGAGCTTTATAATGATAACGCGTATATCCTCGCTCATTGCAAGCAGTATTTTACGGATATTCTCCGCTTTCTGCTCTTCCTTTGTGAATATCTCAACCTTTCCCAGCTTTGTTACTCCGTTAACGAGCATTGCCACGTCTGCGCCGTAAAGCTTGTGCAGATCCTCAAGCGTACAGGGAGTATCCTCCACGACGTCGTGCAGCAAAGCCGCACATATAGTATCCGTATCCATACCGAGCTCAAGTAGTATATATGCTACGGCAAGCGGATGCGAAATATACGGCTCTCCCGATTCTCTTTTCTGATCGTGATGATATTTCTCCGCAAGCTCGTAGGCGGACACGATCTTGGAAAGGTCATACTGCTTTTCGCTGTCCAGAATTTTCTGTATTATCATATCAACGGTATGAATAGTTCTGCTCGCCTCTAAAATATGTTTTGGAACAGGCACAGGCGAATTAACGGGAGCCTTTTCATTAACTGTCTCTTTATTTTCATATTCGTTGCTAATAAGCTTTTCTTCAGCCATTTCCATTCCGCCTTTCACAGCATTCCCTTCAGTCTGACGAGCGTTTCGGATTCCTCCAAATCAACTCGCCTGCTGACGGGTAAAAGCTTTATTTTCATTGATGAGGGCTTAAAATCAATAAGCTCCTTGTCCTTAAAAATATCTATACAGATATGCAGCTTGCAGTAATTCATATTGTCGTCGGACAGCCGCATAAACAGGTTATCGAGCGTCGTTTCCTTGACAGCGCTTATGTATTTATAAACTGCTATCAGTTCGTTTCGACAGGGAATTATCTTACGCACAAAATTAGGCGGAAGCGTTTCCCCTCTCATCAGCTTTTCGTAGCAATCCTTTGCGGCGAAGTAACGTTCCTGTTTGACTCCGCTTAATCTGTGGTCAATCACCTTTACCGATACGCTTTCACGGCCGTTAAATACATTGACCTCAAGATTGACCAGCATATCTATTCTGTCTCCTGCTGAAAAGCACAGCTTTTCGGGACTTATTCCGAACATCAGAGCCTGTGCGGCAGAATTTCCGTAGGTGAAATCTATCTTAGTATGTTTACCCTGAGACAGCGGAGTTATCTTATCCGCTCTTGCTCCCAGTATTGCAAAAACAGGCTGCGGATTTTCCGCGCCAAAGGGTTCAAGCACATTCAAACCTTTAACGCATTCAACATTCAGGTCTTCCGGCATTAACAGCTTATCCGCTGTCATAACAGCAACGGGAGGACTTTCCAAACGAGCGGAAAATTCATACGCAAGACTGATAAACTCGGGAATATCTTTCTCATTAAGAGAAAGACCGCCTGCGCACTCATGTCCGCCGAATTTTGTAAGTACCTTCGAGCAATAAGTCAAACACTCAAAAATGTTAAATCCCTTTACCGAGCGAGCCGAACCCCTTGCCTGTCCGTTTTCCTCGATTGAAATTATGATCGAAGGCTTACCGAAATAATCCAGAATTCTTGCCGCGACTATACCTATAACTCCGTGGTGCCAGCCTTTGCCTGCCAGTATCAGAACTCTGTGATTTAACACCTCCGGGTGATGATTTATGTGATTTACGATATCAGTCATAATATCGGTCTCAGTCTGCTTGCGCTGTCCGTTGAGAGTTACGATAGTATCAACGTAGTCCTCAGCGTCGGTTTCGTCCTCCGCAAGCAGCGCTTTGACCGCCGTAACAGGGGAACCGAAACGTCCCGAGGCGTTGATAACCGGAGCAACTCTGAATGCGATATTATTTGAGGTAATATTATTTCTGTCAATTTTAGCCCTGTTGAGAAGCATATCAAGCCCTATGACCTCCGTATTAGCCATATAATCGAGACCGCGCTTGACCAAGGTTCTGTTCTCCCCTATCAGCGGAACTATATCGGCAATCGTACCGATAGCGCAGATATCCGAATACTGCTCAAGTACGGCGTCGTAACTGCCGCCGTCCAGAGCCGCACACAGCTTGAAAGCTACTCCCGCGCCGCACAGCTCCTTAAATCTTGAAGTATCGTCCGCTCTGTGAGGATTTACTATTGCCGCCGCTTTCGGCAATATCTCCCCGGGCTGATGATGATCTGTAATAACAAGCTGAATTCCAAGCTCTGCAATTCGTTCAGCCTCGGGAATTGCAGAAATACCGTTGTCCACTGTAACTATAAGCTTTACGCCGCTCTGTGCAAGCTGTTCGACAGCGTCTATATTCATACCATACCCCGCCTCACGTTCAGGTATGTAATACATAACGTTTGCGCCCATACTTTCCAGATAATTGAACAGTATCGTCGTGGAGGTAACTCCGTCGCAGTCGTAGTCGCCGTAAATACAGATCAAATCGTAGGCATCCACGGCATTATTTATTATTTCAGCCGCCTTGTCCATATCCTTTATCTCAAACGGATCGGCAAGCTCGTCATCGGTGAAAAAGTCAACGACCTGCTGAAATTCAGTCAAACCTCTCGAAGTAAGCACCTCGAGCGCAAGTCTGTTAATATCGCATTTAGAGGCAAATTCAGCGGCTTTTTGGACATCACATTTATTTATCTTCCATTTTTTCATACATCAACCCTCGGTAACGAATTTGAATTAACTTATATTATAGCACATAACGGCATATTTTTCAAGCGTTTTATATAAAATATCCTTAGAGTACGTTCCTTATTCTTACAGCACAAAAAGTCCCGCCGATATGGAGGGACTTTTTGAAATTCAAGCCTTATTTCCGATTTCATTTATTAAACATTGGCTCAGATCGTTTATCTTTTCAAAATCCATGGCTGAAATATAATATTTTTCAATCTCATCGTGGACAGCCTTCGCTGATTTTAAAGTTCCGTATATCTCCTGCGACAGACTTTTCATTGTGAGCTTATTCATTTTAAGTCTCGATTTAAGCTTTGAGACTGCGTGCTTGTCGTAAAATCTTCCGAGATTGATTATTTTTCCGTTTTCAGTATTAAGCTCTGTCAAAGGATTTACGGAAACGAGCGCAACGCCTGTCTCAGGTATGAGCAAGTGCTCATAAACATTATTATTAAAGACGTGTGAGGGACACAGCGTAACGTTATAGCCTCTGCGCGCTGCTTCCTTAGAAATATCCTCAATTATAAGGTGGGAGCAAGCAAAATAATCGTCGGTCATATAGTAAACGTCAAGGAAATTTTCAAGCGTTTCAGTTTGTGTGAGGCAGCCGAATTCGGTAAGAGCAGTTAGCTGACGCACAATCTTTTTACCCTCTCCGCTCCCCTTTTTGCCAAGGATTTTCTTTTTAAAACGTTCAAGAAAACCCTCCAGCTTATCGGAGGAGATCAAACCCAGTCCGCAGAAGTAGGTATCGCCACAGACATTTGAAAGTGCTGTAGAAAATCTTTTGGCACGCGCCATAAGCGATTTGTTTTTATCTGTGACAGAGATGATCTCGTCTTTATGGGATTGCAGTTCAGCTTCGTTCCAGTTATCTCCGAGATTGATAATTTTCTGACAAATTCCCGGATATTGGGGGTCAAAAACGTGAGGCGAAGTTCCGTCTACGATCGCAGTTTTTGACCCTTTAAGCACTATTGCGTCCAATGAATTGGGATCTGATGAACAGTAAAATCGGATAATATCCTGCGTGTCCTCAAATTCAGAGGCTATTTTTTTCATAATCGAGGACTTCCCTGTTCCGGCACCGCCTTTTAAGATATAAGTAAAATAATCCGGATTTTCAATTATACTTCCGAACTCGGTAGAAAATCCGTACTGCGTCATTGTGCCTAAAAAGTATTTTTCCGACATAAGCATACCTCCTGAATTGATATGCTTTATTTTATGCAAAACGGAGTTTCTTTGTTAAAATTGATTAAAATGCTTATAAAATAGTTTTTTAAAATTATTTGAAAAAACACTTGACAAACAGGTATACTTGTGATATAATAACTTAGTCGTAAGATGAACTGCATAAAATGGAGAAGTCGCCTAGCCCGGTTTATGGCGCACGACTGGAACTCGTGTATGGGTTGATAGCTCATCGAGGGTTCGAATCCCTCCTTCTCCGCCATTTACCCTCGTAAACTCGGTGTTTGCGAGGGTTTTTCACAGGCAAAATTAACAATGTTTAAATGAGCATAAATTCATCTAAAACTATGTAAAAAGTGTGTAAAGATTTTCGCAAAAACGTCCTCACTTTACACATATGTCCCGCAATCACCACCTAAGAAAATGATCCTCCTCAAACTTATCCATAATCATAGTCTGCACATCGGTAGTTTTAAGCTTGCTGTCATAAATAATACACGATATGCTGTGTATCTGGTTTTGCTGATCGCGCAAGCAGAAAGCCTCCACAAGATCGTCCGCTGTGCCGACTTTGTAACCGCCTTTTGTTTCGGGTAGAAATATACTGTAACGCATTTTAAGTCTCCGTTCATATGGTTGATACTCTTATTTCACCACAATAATCGGAAATTGTCAATTGAAATTGCGCGAAATGCGGGGGAAATTGACGTGAAAAAGAAACAGCCGCCTCAGAATTTGCAAGGAATCAGAAATCGTACATACCGCGCTGAATTTAACAGTAATTCCTGCGATGGTGCAGACAGCGGAAAATCGTGATAAACACCACTAATTAAGGGTTGCGGCATACTATCGAGTTTCTATGAACGGGAAGAACGGCAGGACAGATATCAGCTTCAGATTGTATGTTACACCGATCTCATCAAATAAGAAAAAGAAATATACTCATAACGATAATATCCCCGTTGTGGACTGCATATCTGTTTTTTATGTTGTTTGGTATTGCCATAAACAAGCTATCTCTCACGATACATTTTAATTCTTGATCCTAAAGAGTTATATTTGAAAATTAATTTTAGTGATTTATGTTTATTGACAGTTAACAAATACCTTATCTTTTTGATATAATTCTTTTGTTGGTTCAATTACTTGGTAACTTATTATAACACAATTTAAGGTCAGAAAACCCTTTTTTCGGATTTTCTGACCGTTTTCTTATTTATGACTGTAACAGCACTTGTGGGTGCATACAGATATTTTGATTACTATTTGTCAAAACTGGGATTAAATGCGTAGAAATTCTTACTATCGAGCATATCCTGAACCATTCGGAGACCTTCTCCAAAGCGTTGATAATGAACGATTTCACGTTCTCTCAGGAACTTAATCGGGTCACGGACATCCGGATCATCGGCAAGTCTAAGAATATTATCATAGGTCACACGTGCTTTCTGTTCAGCCGCCAAGTCTTCATGAAGATCTCCGAGAGCGTCGCCCGTACTCTGGAAAGTCGCCGCCGTGAAAGGAACTCCAGAAGCTGCAATAGGATATACGCCTGTGGTATGATCCACAAAATACGTATCAAAACCGCTTTCCTTGATCTCCTTTATGGACAGATTACGAGTGAGCTGGTAGAGTATCGTACCTATCATTTCAATGTGTGCGAGTTCATTAGACCTAATATGCTATATATGATAAAACGCTTTTTATATAATAATATACTCCTGCCTCTCCGCTAACATTTTTTGAGAAAAGCCGTCCACATAAAGAAGCTCAAGAAAATTAGAAAACTGATTAATTTTACCTCTTAACTCGATTATCTTTTCGGCAAGCTCCAAATCGATCAATAGGCACTCTGCCATTTCTTCTGCCGAGGCTGTGTTAATATTTACGGGTTTCATTCCTTTTTCAGCAGTTGTAGATGTTTCTGTAGTAGTTTCAGTAACGGTAGTCGTTGTGACAGTGGAGCTGGTGCTCTGATCAGGGTCGTCATACGCTATATCAGCATAGTCATAATCAGCCACATATAGATATTGTTTAAGCAGTTCCAGCGTTGTTGTACCTACGCCGTCTACTTCCAACAGCAAATCCATATTGTAAATTGTACCAATGCTATTTCTGTAATTAATAATGCTCTGAGCGGTTAGTTCGCCAATGCCGTTAATTGCCATTAAATGTTCTAAACTAACTGTATTGACATCGGCGGGAAATTCATAATATGTAGCTGTTTGCGCTTGTACCTCAGAAGTTTTCTTGGTAGTTGCAGACTTTGTTGTGGACGTTTCTGTTGAGGTCACAAATGGCTTTGCTGTGACTGTTGATGTTGTTACTTTAGTAGTTGTCATTAGATTGTTTGTGCTAGCAGATATTGTCGTTGTAAAAGTCTTGACACTGGTTTTGCTCGGTGTGTGTGACAGTGTTTTATTGAAAAGTGTTAATTTTAAAATAACTGCTATTGCTATGATCAATAACGTCCCTAAGACTATTGATATAATTTTTAATTTTAGGTTCATATATCCATACCTCACGCGTCGAAAAATGTATGAATATATTATAATACGACTAATGTTTCACATCAACAAGTATATGTTGTCAAAAAAATTTCCAATAAAAACAGCCCTCCCGAAAACCGAGAGGGCTATAACTATCTCTATTTGAAATTCCCCGACAGCCTTTTAATAAACTTAGCCCCCGCGACGCCGTTCTCGGAGTACCCCCACTTTTTAAGCAGAGAGTTGACCGCCTTTAGCGTACCCTCGCCGAACGTACCGTTGTTGTCGAGCTTGTACCCCGCCAGCATTAAGAGCTGTTTCAACGCGAGAACTCCGTCGGACTTATCGCCTTTCTTAAAGCCCGAGCTGTCAAGGATTTTCGCGGTCTTAGCGTACCCGTTCAGTCCTTTTGACTTGATAACCGTCGGATAATCCACGTAGCAACGATCGCAGTCCACATTGCCGCTTACGCCGCTGACCTTGCCTGTGGAGCTGTACTGCCACATTCCGTATGCGCCGCTGTAATTGCACTTGGAGCCGTATTCCGCGACCCAGAGAGCATAACGGCTTGCAACCTCGCTTGTGATGTAGTTCTGGAGCGGACTGCGGCTTATGTAAAGTCCCGCAAAATAGCCCGCATTTTCAAGCGCGGAGCAGAACGCAGTTACCATATTTGAACAAACCGTCCTGCCTTTTGAAAACGCGGACTTCTCCTCCAGATCAAAATAGATCGGGAATTCAAACTGCTTGCCCTTGATGACTTCAAGGCATACAGCCGCCTCCTGCTTAGCCTCCTCGACGCTCGTCGCGTAACTGTACCAGTATGCGCCGACGTTCAGTCCCGCCGATTTTGCGTTCTTGTAGTGGGTCTCAAACTGCGGGTCTTTCTGCTTGCTGTACCTGCCGTATCCCGCCCGAATGATTACATAGCTGTATCCCGCAGATTTCACTTTTTTGAAATCCACGTTTGTCTGATACTGTGAAATGTCAATTCCTTTAATGGCTGCCATAAATTATTCCTCCGTTTCAAAATTACCCGTACCCGAGTTGTAATAAAATTTCTGTTCGACCTCGTCGTAAAGACAAGGAGTTCCCGCTCCGTCGAGACAGGGAATAAAGTCCCGCACAAGCACGCCGTTGTCCCATATCTTGCAGCCGTAAAGCTTAAACACACCTTTGCGGCTGTCTATATTGTTAATGTTATGGACGGTGAAAATCATAATGCTTACGGAAGATTGAAATTCACATTCAGGGTCAGTCCTCGATAATACCTCTTCCCCGTTCTCGGTCGTACAAGTTAAGGTGTTCTTGTTGACGTCAATAATGTATTTAGTATCCGGACCGCAAAATGCGCCGCTGATAAATGATGAGTTTTCATTACCATATTGAAACAGTAACCTAGCCTTACCGATTATGCCGGTACTCGTTTCGTGCCATACCGATATACCCGAATTGCCATTTGCAAGTCTACCGCCGAACATTCCTTTTATACCGTACGCTGTATTTAAGTCGTAGAACTCGCAAGTTATCTGAACTCGTGTGTTGCTGTCAGGCTTAAATCCAGTGTCAATATGCTCTGTTCCGTGAGACTTGATATATTTTACCCTGTGAACTTTTTCCCAGATTACCGCGCTACCGAAAACTACCTTAGAGACGGGATTGCCGTTAAAATCAATATTTCTCGGCGATCTGCCGTTGAATAAAAACGCCATACTTTCACCCCGCAGTCGTTATTGTCAGAGTTTCGGTCTCGCTGTCATATGAAAATTGAGGGAGTAAAGCCATATACTCCGACATTTCAGACTTGTACTGCTCGGCTTGATTTGCGGACGTTTCAGCCGAGCTTGCGGAATTCTCCGCTGTTAACGCACTTCCCGCCGCATTATCCGCACTTGTCTTTGCCACTGTCTCGCTCTGAGCGGCGTTTTCAGCGGCTTTTACTGCGCTTTCGGCTAATTCCATAACTTCGGATTTCGCCGTTTCTGCGGCGTTCTGAGCGGCTTGCGCGGCGTTGCTTGCGGTCGCGGATTTTTCGGCATTCTCGGCTGATGACTTCTCCGCCGCAAGGACTTTTTCCAAAGCTCCAGCCGCCTGTTCGTATGTGGGTATCGGCGCGGGTTCGCCCTCCAGAGACGGCTTTATGTTCAGATCGAATACGTTGGATTTTTTAACGAGCGTGTAATTTTCACCGTCCGCAGCATAGGCTAATATCTGAGCCTGAACCTTACACGCCGCTCGCAGGAGCGAGCCGTCTACCGTGTATGTACCGCTTGTGATGTCAACGTCGTAGCTTATGCCGTCCGGATATTCAAACCGCATTTTGTACGCCTGCGCTCCGTCGGTCTCAAGTCCCGAAAAGGTTATTGTCCGTGCGTTGGTCTCACCGACGTAGCCGAGCGTAGTTGTATTACGCATTACGCTGTATTTTTCGTTCAGAGTTATTTGCACGGCTATTCCTCCTTGTCGACATCGGTCTTGTTCTCTACTGCGACTTTAAGCTTATGCACTGTTCCCGTAAGAAAAGACGGAAGAGGAACACCTAAGATCGTCAGATTTTCCAGAATGGAGATACACTCGTTAATTATGAACCATATTGTGACGATAACTCCGAAACAAAAACTAACGTCTATGTTTATCCCCACAGCTCCCAGACCTGATGTTACAAGCCAGTCGACTACTGCCGCGACGCAGATCACAAGCAAATAGCTGACTTTCTTGATTATGCCTTTCAAACCTGTTTTGCTTGACAATTCCGCATTGACCCACGCTTTCAGCATACCGCTGGCATAATCGATGATCATTACTGAGATCAGAATTATCAGCGGTATCGCCATAATGTTCAGATAAGCCGTTACACCGCCGATTATGACGGCGGCTATGCCTTTTAAAATGTTTTCTTTCATTGTTTATCCTCCTGTTTTTTTATCAGAACATACCATTCCAAAATTTCAAAAGTACCGTCGACAAGTTCACAGAATACGTAGTTTGCCGTTGACGCTGATTGACTGTCAATATCGATATCGAATTCGATATCTTCTCCTATTACTTTGAGATCAAATTCTTTTAGACGCGTTCTGTATTCCGTAAATGTCTCTGCTGTACCGTAGTAGGTCTGCGGATAGCCGTAAAAATTTTCGGTACGTCTTATCTTGATGTGCATTTGAACCGCTCTGTTAAGAAAAACCTCATTACGGTAGAAAATGAAATCGTTATATCCCGACGTAGGGCTCTTAAATGTTATTTTTCCGTTTTCAACCGTCACGTCGTTTGTATATTTATCCTGCATATTGTTCGAGCCGACCATCATTGTTTTTGCACTGTATTCCGCACCGTTTATGATATTTTGGAGAATGTCTATCTTTATGGTATCATGCGGTGCGGCTATGAATTGACTTTCCGGCACAGGCGGATAAAACGTCCTTTTATGCTTGTCCAGCAGCCCCGCCTGTCCGTTCATAACGGCGGGCGCAAGATCGCGTATAAGCTCATCGCCGTCGTAGATTTGAAAGCCGTAAAGCTTCATATGTCCGCTGTCGAATATCTTGATATCTCCGCTTGTGCCTGTGAAATCTGAATTTCCCGCAAGACTTATATCCAGAAAATTATTTGAATTTGTTATGCGAACGCCGTCCGCTCCGAAAACTATGTGCAGTCTCGTATTTAATGCGTAATCCGTACTGTAACAATCCCTAGCCGAACCTATGTCGGCGTAAATGAGGGAATTGATATAAAATATCCTGAAATCGTTGTTGTCTCCGTCTGTCGAGTCACCTATATACGCCGAGCCTGTTTCTTCCAGCCAGACACAATCCATTACGATTTTAGTGTTGGCGTCGGGAAAAACTTCCGTGCCGATATATCCTTTGTCTCCGTCGGATTGAATATATTCGACCTGCACGGCGTTTCCCGAATTCTTCTGCCAGACGGTATGTTCGCCTAACATCACTTTGGAAACCTGAACATCTCCGAGCTTTATATCCGCCAAGTTATTAAAGATCATAATCAGCTCTCCTTTATGATGTACAGCGTGTTTTCATCGTAAGACAACAATGCGTCGTACTCGGATTGGGTCAAAGGTACCAGTGTCAGTCCCCCGAGTCTGCTGTTAAGGTATGTAAGGGTTATGCCGGATTCCGTACCGCCCAATTCATTTACCGCATTATCTATCTTTTCGAGATTTGTATTGTAATCTTCTATGGAAAATTTGTCCGTTCTCTCGGGCTTTTTAAGATTTAAATTTTCTGTGTAGCTAGCCAATTTGTCCGCCTCCCGTTCTCTTTCCTATTATCAGATAATACACCTTGAATGAGTATGTTCCCGCCTGATCTGCGGTGTGTTCAAGGTAATATTTCCAGTCAATGTTTGTACCGTTTACCTTGTACATAAACTGCGTATTTTTAAATACGGTTTTTCCCCAGTCGCAGGTCATCAGCACTGCGGGATTTGTCACATCTGACGGCACATATCCTGTAAGCGTATTCCACCTTGACTGATTGCCGTTATCTGCATTGACCTTTTCGCTGAATGTAAACGAGCCCCATTTAAGATACAGTGGAAACGTCCTGCCTATCAGACTGTTTATGACGCTTGCGGATTTGAAATTAAAAACCGCTCTTCCGCTGTCAAGCAGTTCGTCCGCCTGCTCACCCGAATACCTCAGCTCATATTCACTCTCCCCCGCTATTTCAAGAAACAGCTCCTGGAGCGCAGTTACCGTTTCGTTAAGCTCCGTCACCTGTTGCGTAAGCGTTGCGACCTGTTCCTCCAATGTTGGAGTTTCCTCCTCTGCGGTAGTTGTGTTTTCGTTTTCTTCATTCATATTATCACGCTCCTGTGTCTATTTGCTCCTCTACCGACAGTCCTGCTGCTGAAATATCCGCCGCAAGCCCTCCGTCGTAGGTGAATGAAATATTTGTTATGGGTATGTCGTAGCTATTGCCATTGTCGTTTACGTAGGTGACAACTTCTCCCACTTCTAAACTGTGGTCTCCCAGACGGTGATACAGCTCTGTGGTATACCACGAAAAGCCTTTAATTCTGTACCAAAGAGAATTAAGCAGAGAGACCGTCATATACGGATTTTCAAACTCAAGCATACGCCCTGTTGAGTTGCCCAGTTTAAGGGTCAGGCTGTCGCTTACCTTGCAGGAAATACCTGTAATAACGTTCTGCCGTTCCGACAGCGTCGGCAGATCTATAGTATTGTTATCCAGTATCTTTTCGGGTCTGCCGTACCATTTGCGGACATACCGTCCGTATCTGTCAACAAAACCGAATTCGCCCTGCGCTGAGGCTATGTAGCTTAACATCTGCCGCATTGTGGTATTCTCGGGAATGCTCGTTATCTTAAAATCAAAGTTTGCTGTTTTAAGCCTCAGATGATTTTTATCATACAGCCTGATGTTGGTTTTCACTCTCAGCTTTGCGGAGCTTGTGTAGTCGTTGCCGTTGACAAGTCCTAACTGAGCGCATATATCGTCCTCGACTTCCCTTGACCACGCAGGCAGGCTGATCTGAGGCTTATATATCCTATCCGAAAAATACAGCTTGTCCGCCATTGTGACCTCTACCGAGCCGCCGTTTTTCTTGGACTTCACGCAGGTGAATTTCCCAAGAGGTATTTTTTCGCCCGAAAGTATTTCTCCGAGATATTCGATTTGTTCTAAGGTCATTTTTTCAAGCTCGCTGTAGGTGTATTGTTCAAGGTCGGCGTAAGTGGTGTACTTTTCAAAATCCACAAGATAAAAATACAGCTCGTATTCCTTTCCTAAAAATTCATTCTCACCATATATTGTCATATTCCACGACTGAGCGCATACCGCGCCAAGCTCTATATCGTCCGACAATGAAGTGGACGATACAGAACCGGTGGCGGACATTATCTCATCTCCCATAATTATAGGGTCAATGCCGTTTGTGCATTCAAGCCACATTCGCCACGTGCGGCAGTAGCTTTCTATTCTGCCTGCTACTGCTTCATTATTAACTGTGTACATAAAACGCCTCCTACTGCTCAATTAAGTTAACAGAGACATTTTTTGTAAACTGCAAAGGACTGTCCCAACTCAATATCTCATAAGTCGGATCGCCTGCGTATACGATATATGTACTTTCCTGAAACGTCTCATCTATAACCGTAACCG
Source organism: Ruminococcus sp. (assembly GCA_030531185.1). Classification (GTDB taxonomy): domain Bacteria; phylum Bacillota; class Clostridia; order Oscillospirales; family Ruminococcaceae; genus Hominimerdicola. The sequence goes on along the minus strand of JAUNOG010000036.1, from coordinate 6,046 downwards.
AGAAAAATGGACTGTATACATTGGATATGTACCTATTGACCTGCGCTATCTGTTCGCCGTTTAAATGCGTCCAGACTATGGAAATGGTCTTTTTTATGGTTTTCAGGTCTCCCACAAGGAGACAGGTAGCGGAACGTCCCGTATTTTCAGACCATATTTTATTGTTCGTGAACGTTATTTCCGCTGGCGTAGGCATAACCTCGCCGTTGAATTTAAGTCCGTTAGGGGTCACTTTACCGCCTCCTTATGTAGATTTTATCGGTGATTTGCCTGTGCGCCGTATTTCGCCGTTGACTTCATCAACAACCGCTTTCATCAGCACCTTATTGTTAGGTGTCATAATATAAATAGGCTGCTTTGAAGAACTGCCGCTGCCGACATTGCTGTCGTTACTTCCCTCTTTAACCGCGCTGTATACTGCCTTGAATATAGCCTCTGTGATCTGGTCGTTATTGGCGACTGCGGTCTGATTGCCTATTCTGCCTACCATTTCGGGTATGCCGTTTTCTCGGGCTATAAACAACTGGTGCTTCTTTGGGAAACCTCCGCTTGCATATTCGCCGTCATATTGCAATCGATACCCCGGAGCAGTATAATTTATACCGCTTATCTGCATTGACGCTGAACCCGCAAGACTTGCCAATGTATTACCCATTGATTGGAACTGTGGTATCGCGCTGTTAAAGGTGTCCATTAGCTTGACGTTGAATGTGTCGGTGCGGTCGAGGATTTCATTGAACATATCGACGATTTCATTGACAATGCTGGCTTTATTAGCACGAATGCCGCTTATAAAAGTATCTGCAAACTCGCCTGCAAAGGTTACGTCGATGTTTGAGTTAAACGTTGAAACGGCTGATTTTGCTGTTGAAATTATTGTTGCCAGCATTGGGATTTGCTGTGAGAATATGCCGTTGGTTAAACCTTGAACAAGCCAAACACCATGTTGATATGTTTTTTTAGAGGGTGAATGCTCTCCTAGCGCAATCATAGAACTTCGTACTATATTAAGACCAAGCAACGACATAGCATTTGTGGCAGCCTGAGATGCTCCACTGATACCGTTTGCAAGACCTTGTGAAGCATTAGAACCATTTTCCTGCATTTTATCATACATAAATTTTGCGCCTTCATTTCTATCAATGTCAGCACCGACATACTTAAACATATCAGATAATGTGTCAGAAATTACAGAAGATCCATTACGAGTTCTTTCGCTAACAATTTTATGCAAATTATTATTAAATTCCTCTTGACCACCAAAACCAGTTTCAAGTACTGCTTGAAAACCTTCTTTTATTGTTGCTGTAGCATTGCTTTCCGCAAGTGCCATAGCATTTTCATACTCATTATTTATAGCGTTGAGCGTCCCAGACATAGTCTGCTTTAATGAATTCTTATTATTTTTGTAATCCGTTTCTATTATTTCAAGTGCTGAAGAACATACTTTTAAATTTGCCTCATATTTTTCAGTAGGCAAAAAACCATGTTCATACATAGCTTCTGATTGAAGTTTCAAAGTCTCAATGGAAGCTTTAACGCTATAGTAGTTATCGTCAATAGTCCCCATTAATGTGTCGTATGAAGTTTTTAATTCTTCCATTTTTTGTACAAAAGTTTCTTCACTTTCAAAATCAATATCAGCAAACGAGGCAACTGTATCTTTAAATTTAAGTTGCTCTTCATCGGCACATATGTTTAAATCCATTAATGCACTCATTATTGAATTTAATTCCTCAATATCTGCGTCTGTAGCTGTTCCGCTAGATATATCGTCTATTATTGTTTGTGCTCTGGAATTCAAATCGTCAGTAGTAGTATTAAATTCTTTCTGAAAATCATTTAGAATTGTTGTCATTTCACCTACATCATATCCTAGCTTTTCGGCAGTTTTCATACTTTGATTTCTAAATGCAGCAAAAACCTTATCAGTATTAAATCCAAATTTCGTTTGCATATCAGTTGTAAGACTTTCAAATGTTTTCTTTATCTCATTGATTTTTTCATCTGAAAATTCTTTTGTACCGCCTAACGAAAGTTGAAAATTTTCAAGAGTTTGAATTTCATTAGATATAGAACCGTCAATATCTGATATCTTCTGATCATAATCACTCAGCACGCCATTTAAGTTGCTAATATAACCAAACTGGTTTTCAAATGCATCTGTAAAAGTATCAATAGTAAGACCGCCATTGTTGTATAATAGACTATCAGCAAATGCTTTATCTGCTTCCAATATTTTATCGTCAACGCCTTTTATTGCGCCTGCAAGACCTGCAACAGCCGTTGTAATAATACCTACCGCTAAACCTGCACCACCTCCAAACAGCCACGACATTCCTAAACCGCCAACAATAAGCGCACTGTCACCTAATACAGATTTCCAGTTTGCGGTATCCGTCGTCAAATCCTTGAACAAATTATAACTTCCATAGGAAGATACAACCGCACCTACTATTGTTCCTAAAAACTTTGTTGTCTTAGATAATTTACTTCTGAAATTTTCAGCACCTTTATTAAGTGAGGTAAATAATCCGTCTCCGTCACTTCTTGCCTTTTTGAACCCGTCTGTAAAATTCTTTAGCCAGTCTTTGGCGGTTTTGATAACTTTCAAATCATCAAATCCCTTTTTTAAGTCCTTTATTTTACTGATAAACTTCTTGACCTTATCAGCAACCCAAAGCCCAGCTAACAGTCCTGCAATGGTCTTAATAATCGTCTTGTGTTTTTGCCACCATTTATACAAATCCTGTAACTGCTTTTTGACCTGTTCATAAAGGTCATTAGTCTGTGCATCCAAATCTTTCAAAAAGTCGTATTCGGGTAAATCTATACCCAGATCAAAATTGTTAAGCGCACTGTCATCTGAACTTGAACTGTTATTATCAGCGGACGGTATCTTTGTGATCTCGTCAAATCCCGCCAGCCAGTTAAGTTCTTCGGCTGTCTGACTTATTGCCTCTGTAGCCTCCTCTGCGCTGTCTGTAACGGAAGATATTCCGTCGCTTACGCCTGAGTAATCTATCTTAGGCAGTTCAAAGCCCATTTTATCGGCAAGATAATTTTCCAAATCCGTTAGCAGTCTTACCGCCACCTGAATATATGGGATAACCTTTGCCGCAATCACGCTTACAATATTACCGAACGCACGTTTAAGCTGTTCTATCTGCTGACCGAGAATTCTCATTGAGTTCGCAGGAGTAACGATAGTTCTCGCCATATCGCCCATTACATTGGTTGACTGCTGTAAAATAGCTATGTATCTGAGCTGAGATTTCTGCGCCTGCGTCATTGTGTTTATGCTTTGAGTTATGCCGTTGTTGTAGGCTATCTGCTGTAGTGTGGCTGTGTCGAGAGCATAACCGAGCCGTCTTAGAGGCTCAAGCTCACCGCTTATACCCGACTGCACTTTCAGCATAGCGTCCTCAGTATCGATATTGAAAAATGAGGCAATATCATATCCGATCTGAGTAAGGTTCTGCGACATAAGATTAGCCTTTTCGGTAGCAACACCGAAACCGCTGGTTATCTGCTTAAATACGCCCTGATTTCTTATCCATTCCGAAACGTCAATACCCAGCAGGTCATTGACTGTCTGAGCGTATTCTAAAGCTGAATCCGCCGCCTCGCCCATTGTTACTGAAAACAGATTAAGATTTTCCACATAATCGTTACTGCTGTCAAAGCATTCCGACATTATTGAGCCTACCTTGTGTCCAATAACACCGTAAGCCGCAAATTTAACCTTTATACTGTTAAGTATTCCTCCCAGAGAAGTAAAAGAGCGCGTCGCTGCGGCATTACTGGACGCCAGATTGCCATTGCTGGCGGTCGTGGCTTTGATAATGCTGTTTAAAGCCGTAAGTCCCTTTTCGGACTTCTGCACCTCAGTTGTAAGCGGACTTAGCCCTGCCGTAAGAGATTTTATCCTGTCGGCAAACTCCTTGATAGTACTTGTATCAAGCTTTTCCGTAATCTCGGGAATTTTTTTCAGACTGTTGAGAAACGGTGCAAGAGTATTCTTACCCATATTCTCCATTGGCTTGCAAGCCTCCGAAATAGCCTGAATATTGCTTGCAAATTTTTCTGTACCGCTGATACTTCCGATAGAATTTGACGCCTCCGCAAGCCTTTTAATAGCATTCACCGTCTTTGTGACGTTTGGCGACTGCATATTTTTAAGCTTGTCAATGGTAGCCGTAAGCTTTTCAAGCTTTGCAGTACCCGTTATTCTATTTACGGATTCATTAATTTTATCAATTTGCTTTGAAATCCTGTCCAGACCTGTGGTTTTGCGTATCGTCTGAGAGAAGTTTTGCAGTTTCTTAATAAGCTTATCAAGATTGCTTTCCGCTTTTTCAGCTGACGCCTCGACTTCGATTTGCAGCTTGTCTATATTAACATCGCTCATTAGTTCCCACCTTCCTTTTCCTAAATTTTCCATAAGAAAACAAAAAGCACCTACCGACTGCCTTATTTTCCATAATAAGGCAGTTGATAGGCACTTGGTAATTAAACACTTGGCACTGGTGCTATTTTATTTTCTATATACAGTATACACCTAAATTTGTAAAAAGTCAATAGGTAAAATCGCAGAAATTAATTAAAAATTATTTTTCTGCGGAACAACCACGCAAGAACCGATTGCTTTCATTTGTCTGATTATAGCCGCCTTGCATTGATGATAGGTTTCACCGCAAAGAACTTGACCCTCGCTGTCGTCAAGCAGATATGTAAGATTGATCAGTCTTTGCGCCTCTCGTCTAATTTCAGCCATACTGCTTTTTATTTGCGGCGTTATAACTTTATTAGTAGAGGGATATTCCTGCTTTTTATCTTCTGCTTTATTCTCAAAACTCTTCGGCTTTTCTACCTCAACACCATAGATATTACACAGTTTATCAAAACCTTTTCTTGTAACTACTATTATCCACCGAATAGTCTTGCTTATATGCGAATTTAACGATTTAAACCACATTAATTTGTCATTCTGGAGAAAATAATAATCTCTGTTAATTACTAAATTCTTACGTACAATTTCGCTCACACTGGCTCGATTTAATTTCAAAAGATGTGCAATATCCTCTGTTGTCAATACGAGTTCACCGTTATAGGTTTTATCAAAATAAGTGTAATTGTCGGAGACGGGTTGCTCTAGTTCCTTGACTTTGAAATAACTGTTGACAAGCTGTCTCTGTACTTTCCAAGCAAGATCATCTGTAAATGATTTTGCAAGCATTAGGTAGCCGCTTTCGGTTATGACGGTAAGTCCTCTATTGGGGACTTCAAATCCTAAAGTCCGTTTTTCGGACATTTGAACATTAAAGTAATCCACTCCCTCAATAAAACGATTTTTATTATCATTAAAACGCTTTCGAGCAGTCCCAGTAGCTCTACCGTGTGCGATATCAATATCCTTGAACGTAAGAACTCTCTGCCCGTTGTACTGCTTTACAAGTACACTCTGATTGTTGATGACGATTGAATTGCTCATAATAATCTCCCTTTCGATTTGACATTTCACGAAAGGTATGATATAATATATTTATCAAGACCTTTCGTGGTTTTGGTTCTTAATAGAACGCTTGCAACTTTGGTCGGGAGCAGCGTTCTATTTTTGCAAAAGCAGGTGTATACCTTGACGGATAGCTTCGCCTTTAGTGATATTGTTTTTTTTACAATAATCTTGCAACATTTTTTCCGTTTCAACATCTAATCTTATACTATAACGTATGTCTTTAGGTTTTTCCGCTTTAGGTCTGCCTGTTCTTGGTGACATATACTCACCTCTCTTTCTTTTTTGTCACACCTATATTATACTTTATGCGTGACAAAAAGTCAATGACTAATACAAAAAAATACTAATAAATTTTTGATATAATTTTTGTGCAACAATTACAATTAAGGGGAATTTATATGAAATTAATTATTTTATCTTTAGTTGCTATGCTAACATTTTCTCTGACCTCTTGCAACAATACTTCTGAACCTGAAATAATAACATCAGAAATAAATACAACAACTACCTCACAAATAACAACTACTA